>NZ_CP015207.1:1162500-1310000 GCF_002101375.1 Sporosarcina ureae
CCTCATGCGAGAAAATGGGTTATTCGGTATTAGCCCCGGTTTCCCGGAGTTATCCCCATCTGAAGGGCAGGTTGCCCACGTGTTACTCACCCGTCCGCCGCTAACTGAAGGAAGCAAGCTTCCAACAGTTCGCTCGACTTGCATGTATTAGGCATGCCGCCAGCGTTCGTCCTGAGCCAGGATCAAACTCTCCATAATACTGACCGCCAATCCAAAGCGAATTGCGTTGTCAGTTTCACTCGTTCAGTCGGTCACGTACCTAAGTACGCTCCCTTCTTCACTCGATCACTTCCTAGCACTTCACTACGACTCAACGCCCAGAAGATGAAAATTCGATTAGCTCGAGTTTCATTTGCTGGCATCAATTAAGATACTCATTTTGTTTATGTCATCGTTAGATGCATAAACTGTATTTCGTTAACGTTTTGCTGTTCAGTTTTCAAGGTTCGTGTTTTTCGCTTTATGCTTTATGCTTTATGCTTCTTGCAAAAGCAACTTCTCTAATATAACTCATCTTGCTCTCATTCGTCAAGTCTTTTTTAAAATTCTTTTTTCGAATGTGTTGTGTGCGTTGTTAGAACGTTTCTCCCAAGCGACATTTACTATAATAACATGATGCCAAAGAATAAGTCAACAACTATTTCAATAAAAGTTATAGAGCGATCGTAGAATCGCTCTACGACAGCTACCGAGCTCTTATAATACGGTACTCTCTATGAAATAGCAACTCATTTTTAGAAGGCACTTGCGTAATTTCAATTAGATGCTTATCAACTAAATATTCGATAAAGAACTCTAAATCCGAGGAATATAACGATAGCTCGTCCTGTTCATGCAATTGCTGAACGGTCCATGATTCCTTTTGACCCATGATAGCCAACAAATGTACAGCTGCTTCATTTGTATAGTTATGGATGAAGAACTCACTTGCCAAGAACACTAAATCCAAGCGCTTCTCTAGTTCCTCTTCACTGCCAATCAATTCTTCATACAACTTAAAAACAGCTGGATCTATTTTCTTCATTTGTGCCCAGACGGTATTTTCAGGTAAGACGTTACGTTTAACGGCAACGAACCTAGCTAGGTGATGCAATGTATTGATCGCGTATAAATAGGAATCCATATGCTGTTTTCTTTCAAAATGAATTTTCCCTTCATTATAAGCGCGAATCATTTTAGCCATTTCGATTCCCATTTTAATACCCCTACCAAACAACGGCTCTTCAGATAAACGTCTTTTTAGCCGTTCCGCATATTCATCACGATCAAAGAATACCTTTCCAAGGACAAGCCAATCAATGATTTTCTTGTTTGTTCCAACAAGTAACCAATGCGTTAATTGTCGTTCGCTAATGATGTGCATAGCTGCTTTACGTCTGCCATCTGTATAATGTTTGGTCTGAATAGGTATTTCATTGTTTGAGGTAATAATAAATAAGATTTCATCAAAGGTGTCAGTGATCGGGTCGTCTTCTCTTTGATTGCCAATGAGGAGCACACTTAATGTTTCAGGTAAACTGGCTCTCTCTTGGTACACTGGCCGTAGCATTTGTTCCACTTTCTCGCCTCCCAGTTTTCTATAGATCGTCTCGAATACTCTATTTCGACGAATTTCACATAAAATCCTTTATTTTAAAGGGAGTTTATACTGCAATTAAATAATAATATGATATATTAGGTGAGGATAGCGTTAGGAGGAAACTTAAGATGAAGCCTTACAAAAATAAAATAAATCGAATCCGATCATTTGCCTTGGCACTTATTTTCATTGGGGTTGTCATTATGTACATCGGAATCTTTTTCCGTTCCAATGAAGTTGTCATGCTGATCTTTATGTTCTTGGGAATGCTTGCAATTATCGGTAGTACAGTGGTGTACGCATGGATTGGCACCTTATCAACACGAGCTATACGAGTACAATGTCCGAATTGCGGTAAGCATACTAAAGTGCTTGGACGCGTTGATATGTGCGGACATTGCCGCGAGCCATTAACACTCGATCCAAATCTTGAAGGTAAAGAATTCGACATCGCGTATAATAAAAAAGGGAAGCAAGAAAATTAATACAAAATAAAAGAGTGTAACCCCAATGGGCTACACTCTTTTATTTTGCTCGGCTTTGCTGCGTTGCTGCGCAGTCAGGACAAGTTCCATACACTTCTAGTCGATGTGAATTTACTTGGAATCCTGTTACATGCGCTGCAAGACGTTCTACTTCTTCCAGACCAGGATGATGGAAATCTACGATCTTTCCACAATCGTCACAAATAATATGGTAATGATCATGTGTCACGAAATCAAAACGACTTGATGCATCTCCATACGTCAACTCTTTCACTAATCCGGAGTTTCGGAATACACGCAAGTTGTTATAAACTGTCGCCACACTCATATTAGGAAAATCTTCTTCTAGCGCTTTATAGATTTCATCAGCAGTTGGATGTGAATGGGATGTGATTAAATACTCGAGAATCGCATGTCGTTGCGGAGTAATTCTCACACCACTTTCTTTCAATGTCACTAACGCATCTTTTAAGAACACTCCAGGCATCGTAATGCACCTCACTTCATAAGGATTACTTCTTTATAATCATTATAATTAGTTTACTCAACTTTGGGGTGTAATGTCAACTTTTCTGCTGATAACGCAATATTAATAACCTCTTGCCAGATCTACTTGGTTGATCAGATCTGGATCTCCCGCCACCCATTTCTCAAGGTTGGCATCCATAATATCTAAAGAACGTTTAATGTATTGATCAGAAAGACTGGACATATGCGGAGATACCGTACAGTTCGGCAATTCCCAAAATGGGCTATCTTTAGGTAACGGCTCTGTTTCAAAGACATCAAGGACTGCATGACGGATTTCATTTTGTTTTAACGCGTCCAACACATACTGCTCTTTTACTGCGTCTCCCCTGCCCACATTCATAAAAACGGCCGTCTCTTTCATTGCGCGAAAATGCTCTGGTTGATAAATCCACCGTGTTTGAGGAGTGCTTGGCAATATGGAAATCACATAATCGACTTGAGGAAGCTTTTCGAGAATGTGATCTAAAGAAATCGTTTCATCCATATAAGGACTTGAATGCCCCGAACGGTTACATCCAACTGTGTGTACATGAAATGCCTTCAGAAGCCTTCCAATTTCCCCGCCAATCGCTCCCGTTCCTACTATCAAAGCAGTCGAGTGATTCACTTCGCCAGGTAAAGAGTCTAGCTCCCACTTTTTCTCAGTCTCTCTTTTGTAGATGCCCGGCAATCCCCTTTCAAGGGATAACAAATGAGCCAGTACAGATTCAGCTAATGGCATTTTATGAACCCCATGCGAATTCGTGACTAGCACATCCCGCGCCTGAAGTTCTTCGATCGGCAATGTATCGACTCCTACAGCCGCAACCATCACCCACTTCAGTTCAGTAGCTTTAGTAACGTGTTCTGATTTCAAATCCCCACCATCTGTCACGAGTACTTCTATATCTTTTAATGAGACTTCATTAATATTCGTTGTATACATGAATTCAACAGTAGGATATTTCTCTTTTAATTGCTCTTTAAATGAAGTTTTGATCTTAAAAGTGAATAAAATCTTCATATGTCCACCTCCTAGTTCGTCAGTTGCTCAAGTGTCGCCAATGCATCTTCTACATGACCTTTCACACGAACTTTTCGCCATTCTTTTACTACTGTACCCGTTGGATCAATCAAGAATGTAGATCGCTCTATTCCCATATACTCTTTACCGAAGTTCTTCTTTAGCTTCCACACTCCATACTGTTCAGCTACCGCATGATCTTCATCTACAAGTAAAGAAAATGGCAAGCCGTGCTTCGCGATAAACTTTTGATGAGAAGTTGCATGATCAGGACTGACACCGAGCACTACCGCATTCAACCCTTCAAAATCCGCTTGCGCATCACGAAAATCACAAGCCTCTGTCGTACAACCAGGTGTTGAGTCTTTCGGATAAAAATACAACACTACATAATTTTTCCCTTTAAATTGATTTAATGAAACCATTTCGCCATTTTCATTTGCTAACGAAAATGCCGGTGCTTGTTTTCCTTCTAATTTTTCCATTGAGAATCCTCCTTTTATAAAAAACGAATAGCATACTTCGGTCTCTCCCTACTTATCGTATCGGAAGTATTTGAATTTTACAATTTACCTATACTCCACTCTGAAAGTAGAGACTTCACTCCGATTAATGGTAAAATGGATAACGTATAATTGATTTGGAGGAATTAACTAATGAACCGAAAAAATTCAGAAGCGATCTACGCAGAAGCATGTGAACATATTGTGGGCGGTGTTAACAGCCCAGCTCGAGCTTACGGAGCTGTTGGCGGAGGTGCACCTACTGTCATGGAACGTGCAGAAGGCGCTTATTTCTATGATGTAGATGGCAATCGTTATATTGACTACTTGGGAGCATACGGTCCAATCATTACAGGACACGCGCACCCACACATTACAAAAGCAATTACGAAGGCAGCGGAAACAGGCGTACTGTACGGTACACCTACACGTCACGAAGTACAATTTGCCAAAATGTTAAAAGAAGCTATTCCAGGAATGGACAAAGTCCGCTTCGTTAATTCTGGTACAGAAGCTGTCATGACAACAATTCGTGTAGCAAGAGCATATACTGGACGTACGAAGATCATGAAATTCGCAGGTTGCTATCACGGTCACTCGGATCTAGTATTAGTAGCTGCTGGATCAGGTCCCGCTACATTAGGAACACCAGATTCTGCAGGCGTCCCTTCTTCTATCGCGAAAGAGGTCATTACCATTCCGTTCAATGATCCCGAAAGCTATAAAGCAGCAATGGAACAATGGGGGGATGAACTGGCTTGTATTCTAATCGAACCGATTGTCGGGAACTTTGGAATCGTCGAGCCGAATGAAGGTTTCTTGGAACTTGTTCATGATTTAGCTAAAGAACGAGGTGTTTTGACTGTCTACGACGAGGTCATTACAGCATTCCGTTTTCATTATGGCGCGGCACAGACGTTACTTGGACTCCAACCCGATTTAACAGCTTTCGGAAAAATTATCGGTGGCGGCTTGCCAATCGGTGCTTACGGCGGTAAAAAAGAAATCATGGAACAAGTTGCTCCACTCGGCCCTGCTTATCAAGCTGGAACAATGGCTGGAAATCCTGCCTCTATGCTTTCAGGAATTGCTTGCCTCGAAGTGCTTCAAGAACCAGGTATCTATGATGAGATGGATCGCTTAGGTGGTTTACTTGAAGACGGCATTTTAAAATCGGCTCAAAAACACCGTGTTCAATTGACGATCAATCGTCTAGGAGGCGCACTTACTTTGTTTTTCACAGACGTCAAAGTGGAAAACTACAAGCAAGCTGAAGCGACAGACGGTGAAATCTTTGGACGGTTCTTTAAAGAAATGCTAAAAAACGGCATCAACTTGGCGCCATCTAAGTATGAGGCGTGGTTCTTAACTTCTGCTCATACAGAATCAGATATAAACGAAACACTGGAAGCAGTAGATCGTGCATTTAAAACACTTTAAATTAGAACAATTGACCGTATTATGCGTATATTGTAAAGTAAGCATAAAAGAGCTTTTAGGAAAGGAATTACCCAATGAAACTTGGTGCCCGCGTCTTTAAGACGGGTATTGCGATTGTATTTGCTCTGTTTCTCGCAAATTTACTAGAATTACCTACAGCAGTGTTCGCGGGTATTGCAGCTATATTCGCAATCCAACCCTCTATTTACAGATCGTACTTAACAATAGTTGAACAATTGCAAGGTAATTTAATCGGTGCCACTATAGCAGTCTTATTCACACTCATCTTCGGACCTCAATTAATAATTGTCGGTTTGGCAGCTGTCATCGTTATGACTATTATGTTGAAACTTGGACTCGAAAAGTCTATGTCACTCGCACTTGTTACGATGATTGCGGTGATGGAGGTAAAAGATGATGCCTTCTTAACATTTGCCCTTCTTCGTGTAGGTACAATTTTGGTAGGTGTACTAGCAGCATTCATTGTGAATCTAGTATTTATGCCGCCGAAATATGAAACGAAACTGTTTCAGGCGATTCATCAGGCACAGGATGAAATTATTCGTTGGACGCGTCTAGCTGGTCGTCAAGCCTCTGAACACACAGCTATGAAGAAATCGTTGAGTAAGTTAAAAGAACGTCTGATACAAATTGATCAGCTGTACTTATTATTTAAGGAAGAGCGCAGCTATTTCAAAAAAACTTCTGCCGCAAAAGCGAGACGACTTGTTGTCTATCGCCAATTGATCGGTACAACTAGGAGTAGTTATGACGTCCTAAAAAGGCTGCATAAGTTTGAAAATGAACTCATCAATCTCCCAGAGCATTTCCGAATGATGATTCAAGAGCGTCTAGAATCATTACTCGTCTATCATGAACAGCTTCATCTGAAATTCGTCGGTAAACTAAAGGCGGATTTCGACGAAGATGAAACCCATAGTGAGTTTATTCAACGACAAGAAGTTATGAATATTTTCGTGAAGGAAATTGCGATAACTAGTGAAGAAGAGGAGTTTTCTTCCTATCACTTACTTCATGTCCTTTCAGCTATTCTGAATTACGAAGAACAGCTGGAGCATCTAGATACGCTGATCACTTCTTATCAAACACGATATGAAGATGAAGAGAATATTTTAGAAGATGAATTCTATTAATAAAAACGGCAGAAGACTTTTAACGTCTTCTGCCGTTTTTGCTTATATAAATAGTTTGAATAAACAGTGGAAGTTACTTGACCAAACGGTTTGGATTGCCGTTACAGACTCACACTGATCCTTCGAATTGCCCTTCTTATCCCACAAGTTCTTGGCGATTGAACAAACCAGCGTAGGTGCCGTTTAGTTTCATCAACTCTAAATGAGTACCAGATTCCTTTAATTCCCCTTGATCTATTACATAAATACAATCGGCATGCGTAATTGTAGATAATCGATGAGCAACTATTAGTGTAGTGCGATCGTGCGCCAAGCGTTCCAATGAATCCTGGATGAGCGCTTCGCTTTCCAAATCCAAGGCCGATGTTGCTTCATCTAAGATGAGCAATGCCGGATTTTTCAAGAAAACGCGCGCAATGGAGATACGTTGCTTCTGTCCACCAGACAACTTTACTCCACGCTCTCCTACCCTTGTATCATATCCTTCACTCAATGTCTCTATAAAATCATGTGCATTTGCGGCTTTTGCTGCAGCAATAACTTCTTCATCTGTGGCATCCGGTTTTCCCATCAAAATATTACTTTTGACAGAATCGCTAAACAGAATAGAATCTTGAAGTACCATACCGATCTGGTCACGAAGCGATTTAACTTTTACATCACGGATATCATGGCCGTCAATGCGAATAGCGCCAGACGTAACATCGTAAAATCGCGGGATTAAACTGATGATCGTTGATTTCCCACCACCACTCATACCAACTAGTGCAACTGTTTCGCCAGGGCGGATGTTCAAGCTAATATTTGTCAGTACTTCATCCTCTTCATATGCAAAGCTGACACTATCAAACTCGATCTCCCCAGCAATCGATGGTAAAACTTTTGCATTCTCTTTATCGATCACGTCATACTTTTCATTCATTAGGTCCAGTACTCTGTCCATTGAAGCAAATGATTGCGTCAATGAAGTGGATGAGTTAACAAGACGGCGTAACGGCGAGTACAACCTTTCTATGAAAGCGATAAAAGCAACCATCGTTCCGACTGTTAATGATCCATTGATTACTTGATAGCCGGCATAGCCAATAACGAGTAATGGCGCTACATCGGTAATCGTATTGACAACCGCAAACGCTTTGGCATTCCAGCGTGTATGCTCAATTGCTCGGTCCAGGAATTTATTGTTCACTTCATCAAAACGTTCCTGCTCTTTGTCTTCGATTGCAAAACTTTTAATAATACTGACGCCCGCCACACGCTCATGCAAATAACTTTGTACATCGGCAAGTGCTTGCGATCGCTTGCGTGTCAGTTGACGCAATTTACCGAAGAAATGCTTGACACTGAACGCATAAAACGGAAATGCGAGCAATGTAACGAGTGTCAGCTCCACATCCAAAGTCAACATGATAGCAATTGCAATAATAATGGTAGCCAAATCAAGCCAGACATTCATCAAACCAATCATGACGAAGTTTTTTGTCTGCTCTACATCATTTATAACTCGCGAGATTACTTCACCTGCACGCGTATTGGAATAGAAGCGCAGGCCAAGCTTTTGCAAATGAGCATAAAGTGATTTGCGGATATCGAACAAAATTTTATTACTTACTAATTGTGCGTAGTATTGACGGTAGTATTCCACGGGTGGACGGATTAAGAAGAACACAATGATCGTGCCACCTAGCCAATAAAATAATTGCTGTGTTTTATCGGAATCACTTAACGTCGGCGAACCGATGATATCATCAATCACAATTTTAATTAATAAAGGTAAAAATAGCGGAATAGCAAACTTTACAACACCAATGAGAACAGTGAAGACAATTTGCCAATTATAAGGCTTTACGAATTGAAGATAACGTTTAATACTCTCGCCCATTCTGTTCCTCCTACTAAAAAAACCTGACTTGCACGAATGCAAGCAGGTCTAGCTTTGTTCTTCTTGAATTTGCTTATAAAATCCATACCGTGAAGTCCAGACATCAATGAAGTCGGGAGCAAATGGACCTTTCCTTTGTTTGATCCAGCCAAGTAGCTTTTTTAAGTTATCCTGCAAGATTAAATCGATTACTTCCGGATAGTTCATTTGGCGCTTATGATCTGCATATTCGTCTTCATCGAGAATCAAATAGCTCATATCAGGAAACACTTTTACGTCTAAGTCATAATCGATATACTTCAAGTACTTTTCATCGTAAACGAATGGCGAACTCATGTTGACATAATAGTAGACACCATCTTCACGTAGCATACAAATGATGTTAAACCAATTTTCCGCGTGAAAATAGCAGATGGATGGTTCACGTGTCAGCCAAGTGCGACCATCTGACTCTGTCACGAGCGTGCGTTCATTGCCTCCAATGATAATATTGCGTGTGCCTTTCAATACGAGTGTCTCTTGCCAGACACGGTGAATTTTGCCGTTATGTTTGTAGCTGTGTATCTGTACAGTTTCTCCTTCTTTTGGAATCGCCATTTTTTATACCACCTTTGAGCCTTGCCGCTCTTGCTATCTGTCTATTATACCAACAGCTTTCCTAAATTTAAAACGATTCAACCATCTATTTCGTAATTGATTAAATTTAGTAGGTCCACAGCATGGTTTTTCACACAAGAAAACCGGTAGAAATGGCTTATAATAGCCTTTTCTACCGGTCGGTGATGTCCACGCTTAGTTTGAACCTTTATATTGGTTCGCACGTGCTCCTGAAGCTTTTTGTTTGTTTGCTTCTGCTTTGTTGATTTGTTGCTTCACTTGATTGACATCTGTTTCAGATCCGAACTCCTCGTTCATAGAGGACTGCATCGCGGATGAAGAAGACTGCATGTTCATTGCGGATTGCGCGTTTTGCTGACGAACTTGATTGACGTCCGTCTCGGAAGCGAACTCTTCATTCATCGATTGTTGCGCATTCTGTTTCTTCACTTGGTTCGCATCTGTCATAGATGGGTCTTGCTGTGAATTGCGTTTTGATTGGTTTGGCATGTTTTATTCACCTCCGTACTCACTATGATGTCCCATAAGTCAGGATTTTATTCACGGTAGGTTTTAAAGTTTTACCATTCCAGCAATTCGATAATTTTCAGGACAGGTTTTGACTTTGGCAGCGACTCAACTTCCTGTTTAGTGAAGAACTGCAAATTACCTTCTGGATGTGACTCTTCCAGTTGTGCACGATATACATGAATATTCCATGTGATATGAGAAAACACATGATTGACATGCGGCAACTCTTGAAGATTTTTGAGTTTCAATCCATTTTCTTTTGCAAATGCTTCCACTGCAGAAGTTTCTTGAAGTTCGATCATCGGAAATTCCCAAAGACCGGCGAGCAGTCCAGTGCTTGGACGTTTTTGCAACAGCCATTTGCCGTCTTCATTTTGAATCGCGAAGGCAGCCAGCGTAATATGCTTCATTTTCTGCTTTTTTATCTTAATTGGCAATTGCTTTTGTTTTCCTTCTTCAAAGGCGATACAAAATTCTCTAACCGGGCATAATAAGCAATGTGGATTCGGTGTACATATTGTTGCACCCAGTTCCATAAGCGCTTGGTTGAAAGAAGATGGATTCTCTTCCGAAATTAATTCCATCACAGCTTGTTCAAATAACTTTTTATTACGCGGCAAAGCGATATCTTCTTCTATTAATAAGATTCTTGACAATACCCGCATAACATTACCGTCTACTGCATGTTCCGGTACTCCGTAGGCAATACTTAAGATAGCACCTGCCGTGTAGGGGCCAACTCCTCTTAATGTGGAAATTTCTTTTCGGTTATTAGGGACCTTACCGCCATATGTTTCGACAACTTCTCTCACACCTGACTGCAGATTCCGTACTCTGGAGTAATACCCCAGTCCTTCCCACATTTTCAAGATATCTTCTTCTGGTGCATCCGAAAGATCTTGCATCGTCGGAAACCTTTTAATAAAACGCTCATAGTACGGTATCACCGTATCTACTCGTGTTTGTTGTAACATAACTTCCGAAATCCAAATATAGTATGGATTGTCAGTTCTTCTCCACGGTAAGTCTCGCTTTTCAGCTTCATACCAAGTTAATAACGCATCTTGAAATGCCTTCTTTTGTTCAATGATTTGCATATGGACCTCGTTTCTGCGTGTAAATACTTTTAGTTATGATAATAAAGGGTATATAATTATAAGTAGTATACAACTCTTCCGATAAAGGAGTGATGATTTGGATACAGGTACACATATTGCTATGGGTGTTGCGATCAGTGGATTGGCTCTTGTCGATTCAGTCGTAGCAACTGAACCTGCCACAATGGGTGCCGTTTTTGCGGGGATTATGGTCGGTTCACTAATTCCCGATATAGATACGGTATTGAAACTTCGAAACAATGCTGTCTATTTACGTAATCACCGCGGTATTACGCATTCAGTTCCAGCTGTAATGCTATGGCCGTTACTGATTTCCATATTGTTGACCTTCATTGTGCCGGGGTCTATTTTCTTTCACGTCTGGGCGTGGACATTTTTAGCGGTGTTTATACATGTATTTGTCGATATTTTCAACTCATATGGTACACAAGCCCTTCGACCATTTTCACAAAAGTGGGTGGCCATAGGAGTCATTAATACATTTGACCCCATTATATTTGGGCTCCATGTAATAGCAATCATGGCGTGGGTGTTTGGCGCAGATCCGGTCTTTACAATGTCCACATTATATGTCGTCATCTTCTTCTATTACCTATTGCGCTTCGCAGTGAAGAGCGCAGTGAAGAATGCAGTGAAGAAAACGATTCCTAACGCGACGCATATATTTACTGCACCTACAATGAACTTCTTCCAATGGCGAATTGCTGCCACGACAGATGTTGATCATTTTGTAGGACGAGCATACGGACGTTCCATTACAATTTATGAACGATTTGAGCGCGAAGTGATGCCGATGTCACCTCAAGTTGAAGTGGCACTAGAAGATCCGAACATGCAAGCTTTCACTTCATTTTCGCCCCTTTATCGTTGGTCGATTTCGGAAGAAGGACATATTTATGAAGTCCGTTTAATTGATTTGCGTTATCGAAGCAAAGGTTACTACCCATTCGTTGCAGTCGCGCATGTCAATGAAGACTTAGAGGTCGTCAATTCTTATACAGGATGGATCTTCTCAGAAGAAAAACTTCGTAAAAAACTTAATTTTGCCCCAAATAACTAAAGAACGTTCGTGCATATTGCACGAGCGCTCTTTTTTGTTTATTTTCCGCTTTTTACATTTTTCAACATAGCTAGCGGCAATGCCTCTTCAGCTTTTTCACCGCCTAAGCGATAACCCCACGCGAATAATCCTTTTAGGTAGTCTACTTGAAAGAAGACCCCATCATCTCCTTCAATACGGTACATCTCGCCTGGCTTAATAGTAGCCGGATCTACAAGGTATGACTGTACGAGAGTCGCTTTTCTTTGGTGAACTGCATATTCACTGATCATTCCCATCTGTTCGGCTTTACGTGCTTTCTCCATTAGATTAGCGACTTCACTACGCAGTTCGTTTTCATTCATATCACTATAATGTTTTTCAGTATCCATCTTCTTCATTCCTTTTCTGTTCAATAAATTGGTCGATTTGACTAAGTGGAATGCCTTTTTGATACATCGATTGCTTCACGCGTTGTCTAAGGTCGGATCCTGAGTATTTGCTTTGGTATCGTCTCCATGCCTTTTCCCCAAATGTAGACGTAATGTCAGACCATTCTTCTTCATCACGTTCGATGGTCAAATTGCTGAGAACTTCCGAAATTTGCTGATAAGAAAAACCTTTTCTAGCTAATGTATTTTGTATTTTTTGCTTAACTTGTGCCGGCGGTTGTGAACTATTCGATCGCATCGTCTTTTCAGCCAGCTTCATAGCATTAGCCATTTGATCTTCCATTGTATATTCCTCCAATGCTTGAGTTTGCAGTTCTTTGGGTATACCTTTCTTATAGAGAGATTGCTGAATAGCTCTCGGACCTTTTAACGTACTATTCTTCTCTGTACGTACAAGAGCTTCTGAAAATGCTTCATCATTTAAAAAGCCGAGTCGTTTTAACTTCACGATTGCTTCCAGAACCACTGCTTCTCCATATTCTTTTTCAAGCAATTTCTTTTTCACTTCCATTTCACTCCGCATTCGGAATGATAAAAAATGCAATGCACGATTAAATGCCTTTTCAATTTGGTCGGAATAAACAATTTCGTCCTTAGACCAATCATCCAATTCCATCCCTTTCGTGAGTTCAAATTTCACCAAGACTGTTTCATGGACACTGAATGCATATTGATCATCAAGAAAAATATTATAACGTTCGCTATCTCGTTTTTGTTGTGATATTTTGGTAATAAGCGGCACGTTTCCATCACCTACTTTATCTTAGTATACCGCTTCTTGTGGTGATGGTCAGCAATAGTGTATTAATTTTCAAAAGAATGGAGGGAATGCATTGTGAAAGTGGTTATTACAGGAGGCACCGGTTTCATTGGTAGCGTCTTAACTGAGAAGTTGAAGGAAAACGGTCATGAAGTAGTAATCTTAACGCGTAAGCCTTCATCAAAGCATAATGGAGTTCAATATGTTCAATGGTTGACGGATTATGCTTCACCTGAGAATGAAATCGGGCAAGTAGATGCATTCGTCAATTTAGCCGGCGTGTCCATAGATGATAGTCGTTGGTCTGAAGAACGAAAAAAGCAAATTTACGATAGCAGAATAACTGCTACACAAGAAGTGTTACGCATTATACGAAGTCTTCCTGAGAAACCACGTGTCCTAGTGAATGCAAGTGCAATCGGTATTTATCCCACGTCATTTACCGCTCAATATACCGAAGATTCCACTGCAGTCGGCGATGATTTTCTAGCCAAAACCGTACATGATTGGGAAGATCTTGCGGGACAAGCAAATGAAATGGGTGTACGAACTGTATATACTCGCTTTGGTATTGTGCTCGGTAAAGAAGGCGGAGCGCTTCCACTTATTAAGCTGCCTTATCAACTATTTGCCGGTGGTAAAATAGGTTCGGGCAATCAATGGTTCTCCTGGGTCCACGTTGAAGACGTAGCCAATGCAATCCTATTCTCAATAAAGAATGATAATGTGGAAGGTCCTGTTAACGTAGTAGCGCCGAGTCCAATGCATATGAATGCTTTCGGAAAGACTATCGGAAAAGTATTGCATCGTCCACATTGGTTCCCAGTTCCAAGTTTTGCAATGAAAGTTGCCTTGGGAGAAAAAAGTATTGTCGTTCTGCAAGGACAGCATGTAGTACCGAAAAAGTTGTTGGCTAACGGATTTACATTTGCTTACCCTTCATTACGACCGGCGCTTGAAAACTTATTAAAATAACTTTAAATGTTTGTTAAGACGTTTTTACGTTTTGACAAACATTTTTTCTCTTTCATTACATACAAAAAGCGGTTTGGCACATGCTTAGTAAAAAGGAGTGACGCTTAATGACTCATCATTTGTCAGGAATTTTACTGGCATCTTGCTTACTCATTGTTGGAGTTGTGATGAATCCCTTCACTGTTCAAGCTGAAGCTTTTCATTGGGGTTTCAAGAAAGCAACTGAAGGTGTTCCCCCTTCCGCCGGAGCAGAACTGGATAAATTGCTTGATGATTACGGTGCAATCTACAAAGGGAAAGAAGATAAAAAAGTCGTCTATCTAACATTTGATAACGGATATGAGAACGGCTATACTGAAAGCATTTTAGACACGTTGAAAAAAGAGAAAGCCCCCGCCACATTTTTCTTGACTGGGCATTATGTAAAAAGCGCCAGTGATTTAGTAAAACGTATGGTGAAAGATGGCCATGGTATCGGAAATCATTCATATGACCACCCAAACATGGCGAATATAACAGAACAACAGATGGAAGACGAGTGGAAGAGGCTAGATGAAATTGTATATGCTACTACCGGTCTAAAGAGAACCATCTACGCGAGGCCACCCGAAGGGACATTTAATGCGAAATTGCTGCAAAAAGGAAATGAACTAGGGTACAGACATATTTTCTGGTCCGTTGCATTCATTGACTGGCATCGGGATCAACGAAAAGGAAAAGCGTATGCCTATAATGAATTGATGAATCAATTACATCCAGGCGCCGTCATTCTGATGCATACCGTAGCATCAGATAATGCAGAAGCACTCCCCGATTTCATTCGTGATGCCAAGAAACAAGGCTATGAATTCCACTCACTTGATCAGTTAGTGAAGGAATATGAGAAAGGAAATGCGATTACACAATAAATAAGAGACCTTATCTGTATGTTCACTACCGACAGATAAGGTCTCTAATTATTTGATACATCTTCAGTTTGCATGTTCACATTCGTAGTTATCCAACGTATTCACCGATGTTGGATTGTTACGGATCCCCTCCTTCGTTGTTATGTGTCTAGGATTCGATTCGTCTCTATAACTACGACCTCCTTTTCTTTTTATTAAACTTACTATACCAACTATTCTGTTAATTGTAAAGTATTTTGTTGAAATATTTTAATATTTTATTTATTATTTCTTCATTTACAGTACGCACAACAAAATCAGATTGAAAAAGATAGTGTTTTCGTATACGATATCAATGATAGAAAGAGGTGTACGTATGGATAAATCACAAAGTAATGAACAAGTCGTTGAACTAAAAAATCGATTCAATCAATTCATTGAAACATTGGAAGCAATTGAACCTGAGCACACGGAGCTCCAGGATATAGATCGTCTGATCATGTTACTCGATGAATTAGAAGAACAGATGGATAATTCTAAAAAATAACATATACTAACGGGGGATTTTGAAATGTACATAGAGACACTTGAAAAAAGTATTTATGAACTGGTTTGCGAAACATCCACAAACTTGCCAAAAGACGTCCGACGCGCAATTCTTTCTGCGAAGGAAAAGGAGAATAAAGGAACAAGCGCTGCAATGAGTTTGGATACGATTGCAAATAATATTAATATGGCAGATGATAAACTATCTCCAATTTGTCAGGATACCGGCCTTCCTACATTTAAGATCAAAACGCCAATCGGGGTAAACCAATTGGAAATCAAAGCGGCAATTGTACGCTCTTTGGAACTAGCTACGGAAAAAGGAAAGCTACGTCCGAACGCTGTAGATTCATTGACTGGCGATAATAGCGGCAATAACTTAGGAATCGGCCTACCGGTTGTCAAGTTTGAACAATGGGAAAAAGATTATATAGAAGTAAAGTTAATCTTAAAGGGTGGCGGTTGTGAAAACAAAAACATCCAATATAGCCTCCCTACTGAATTGGAAGGTCTTGGCCGCGCAGGACGCGATTTGGACGGTATTCGCAAATGCATCCTTCACTCGGTTTATCAAGCCCAAGGACAAGGTTGTTCTGCTGGATTTATCGGTGTCGGAATTGGTGGCGATCGTTCATCTGGATATGATCTGGCGAAAGAACAACTTTTCCGCGATGTAACAGATGTTAATCCAATTCCTGAACTTGCAAAATTAGAAGATTATGTATTAGAAAAAGCCAATCTTCTTGGAATCGGGACGATGGGCTTCGGCGGAGAAGCAACATTACTAGGATGTAAAATCGGTGTCATGCACCGTATTCCCGCAAGCTTCTATGTATCTGTAGCATATAACTGCTGGGCATATCGCCGTATGGCAGTGAATATTAATGCAGAAACTGGCGAAATCATGGATTGGCACTACAATGAAGGCGAGAAAATTGCATTCGAACAGCCAGCTGAGGAAGCAAAATCCACTGCACGTATTGTACACTTGCAAGCACCTATTTCGGAAGAAGACGTACGTGATCTTCACGTTGGTGACGTTGTAAAAATTTCAGGCCGTATGTACACAGGTCGCGATGCGATTCATAAGCACTTAATGGATAATGACGCACCAGTTGATTTGAATGGTCAAGTCATCTATCATTGTGGACCGGTTGTTCTAAAGAACGATGAAGGCAAGTATGAGATCAAAGCTGCGGGTCCGACGACTTCTATGCGTGAAGAACCGTACCAAGGTGATATTATGAAGAAGTTTGGTATCCGCGCAGTGATCGGCAAAGGCGGAATGGGACCTAAAACACTTGCCGCTCTTAAAGAGCACGGCGGTGTATACTTGAACGGTATCGGCGGCGCGGCACAGTATTATGCTGACTGTATTAAAGAGGTTGAAGGTGTCGACTTGCTGGAGTTCGGTATTCCTGAAGCGTTATGGCATTTACGCGTAGAGGACTTCACTGCAGTTGTAACGATGGACTCTCACGGTAACAGCCTGCATGCTGACATCGACAAGTCATCTCTAGAAAAACTCTCTCAGTTCAAAGAAAAAGTATTTAACTAATAAGCAAGCAGCGAATGAGAACTATCATTCGCTGCTTTTTTTAATGAATCGATTAGCCTGAATAAGTTGTTGGGTAGAGGATGCATCATTACGCTACGTTCCAGGCGAACCCGTTAGCAACTGAGCTTCAATCATTTCGCACTCACCCGGTCTACTTCCCTTCATTTATCAACAACATCTACAAATCTTGCATGAATTAGCCAAATAAGTAACACTTCTTATTGAGAAATGATATACTGTAGATAATAACTATTATAACTTCATATTCATTCTATTTAAACGCCCGAAAAGTCGATTCTACTACTGTAGAGTCGACTTTACTGCTTTAATAAGAGTTTTGAAATTGAAAATCATTATCAATTAGGAGGAGAATACATGACAACACTTGCAAAAGAACAACCTGAACAGACGATTGACTGGTCTGCACGTCTTGAACTGATCGCGGCTATATTATCTGGAATTATCATTCTTGCTGCATGGATTTTAGGAAAAAACGGTACAGAATCCTTTTCTGTCACGCTGTATATCATAGCGTTTCTAATTGGTGGTTACGCTAAAGCCAAGGAAGGTATTGAAGAAACGATAAAAAATAAAGAACTGAACGTCGAGATGCTAATGATTTTCGCGGCCATCGGTTCAGGAATTATCGGATATTGGGCTGAAGGTGCAATTCTGATTTTCATCTTTGCAATTAGCGGTGCATTAGAGACTTATACACTTAATAAAAGCCATAATGAAATATCTTCTCTGATGGAGATGCAGCCTGAAGAAGCGTGGTTAATTCTTGAAGATGGCAGTGAGAAAAAAGTATCTACTGACTCCCTATCGATCGGCTCTGTTTTGCTCGTTAAACCAGGCGAACGTATTCCGGTTGATGGTAAAGTATTAAGCGGAATTACTTCAATTGATATGTCAGCTATTAACGGAGAGTCTATTCCGGTGACAAAGCAGGAAAATGATGAGTTATTTGCAGGAACGGTTAATATTAGCGGGGCGATTCGTATGACAATGACGAAACCTAGTTCCGAGACGTTATTCCAAAAGATTATAACGATGGTACAAAACGCGCAAAGCGAAAAGTCTCCTTCACAACAATTTATCGAGCGCTTTGAAGGATCTTATGTGAAGATTGTGCTGGCAGCAGTTGTAATCATGATGTTCCTGCCTCACTTCTTATTCAACTGGGATTGGACTACAACGTTCTACCGTGCAATCGTCTTACTAGTCGTCGCTTCCCCTTGTGCGTTGATGGCTTCTATTATGCCTGCTACATTAGCGGCTGTTTCCAATGGCGCTAGAAAAGGTGTGTTATTTAAAGGTGGAGTTCATTTAGAGCACTTAAGTACATTGCAAGCATTCGCTTTTGATAAAACAGGTACTTTGACTACGGGGAAACCGATTGTGATGGATTTCATCGTTCGGGAAGGTGCAGACATGGAAGAGACGCTTGCTTTATTTGCAGGTGCAGAATCACTATCCAATCACCCGTTGGCGAAAGCTATCATCAATTACGCGACAGAGCATGGTGTAGAACCCGAACGTAATCTTCATATTGAAGACATTCCTGGATTTGGTATTAAAGCAGAGACGAGTAATGGTGACATTCTAATCGGTAATCCGAAATTTGTCGGAGTAGAGTTAGTAGAGGAATTCCAAGATAATGTGGCAGTGTCACTTGCAAATGAAGGTAAAACTGTCATTTTCATGAGAGATGAACAAGGAATTGTGGCGCTGGCTGCTTTACAGGATACCTTACGCAAAGAAGCAATTTCCGCAATTAAATCACTCCAATCTCTAGGAATTCGTACAGTGATGTTAACTGGCGACAATGAAAATACCGCTCATGCAATTGCAAATGAAGTAGGTGTCGATACGTACGTAGCAGAATGTCTACCCGAAGAGAAAGTCATTCAACTTAAGCATTTATTGAAAGAATATGGAACGGTTGGCATGGTAGGAGACGGGATCAACGACGCTCCTGCATTAGCTACTGCAACTTCGGGCATCGCGATGGGTGAAGGTACAGATGTAGCATTGGAGACAGCTGATGTTGTCCTGATGCAAAACGACTTGAATCGTTTATCGTATGCTATTAAGCTTTCAAGAAAAATGCAACGAATCGTTAAACAAAACGTATTCTTCTCGATAGCTGTGATATCGATCCTCATAATCGCAAACTTCATGCAAGTAGTCGACTTGCCTCTCGGTGTCATTGGACATGAAGGAAGTACGATTTTGGTTATATTAAACGGTTTACGAATGCTAAATAAAATAGATTAAATAAAAAGTGAAGAAAAGGGAACCCTTTTCTTCACTTTTTATTTATATAGTTTGTTCTTTACGTTCTTGACGGTTTTTTACGACGGAGTTGATTGTACCTCCAAGTAACAAAATGATAGCTGATAGATATAACCACATGATTAATACGATAATACCAGCGATACTACCATACGTATTCGCATAGCTTCCAAAATTGCTAATATAGAACGAGAATCCTAGTGACGTAATAATCCATCCTATTGTTGCAAAAATAGCACCTGGAAGTACTCCTTTAAAATGCAACTTTACACTTGGAACTAGCCAATATAATAAAGAGAATACTGCAAAGATCAGGAATGGTGGAATGAGGAATCGTATCAAATTCCATACGGTCAAGAACGTCTCTTCCAATCCTAAGAATGTGAAGATCAAATTCCCAATTGGTTGACCAAATATCGGTAGCACTAGCGCGATGATTACAGTCATAACTAACATAATAGTAAACGCAATTGACAATCCTTTTGAAACGAAAAAGTTTCGATCATCTTCAACTTCATATGCTTCATTCAAACCTTTCGTTACTGCACTCATACCTTTAGACGCGGACCAGATTGTAGCCAGAATACCGACTGATAGTAATCCCCCACTTTTATTATCCAGTACTTCAGAAAGTGTTCCTTCAATTAGAGAAGCTGTACTTTCCGGCGCATACTCGCGGATAAATAAAAAGATTTGGCTTTGGTCTAACTGCAAGTAAGGCAGTAATGTAAAAAGAAAGATTAGTAGAGGAAATAATGACAATAGGAAAAAGAAGGCTAACTGCGAACCAGTTGCTGAAATATCCAATTCTTTCACTCGGATAATCAATTGTTTGAAAAATCCGCTCGTAGTTGTCGGATCGAAATCCTCTTCTTCTCCGTCTTTTATATCTTTGATAAATTCTTTTACTTTTTCAGTTTGAGACCCACCTTGGTTTTCAGCATCTGAAGAAGGGGCACTTTTTTGTCTATTCAACTGATGTGTCCCCCTTTCATTTACTGATTCTACCGTTATTTTTTCTCTAGTGGTATCATGTTTTTTTTTTGGATCATCGGAGGCAACGATGCATCTTCCGTTGAGACAGAAGATGCGGCTGTGGAATCATCCACGATGATTTGCTCATACTCTGATTTGGAATCAGAGATTGCTTCTTTTGTATCCGCAAACATTTCTTTTACTTGTGGAGTCAACGTCTTAATTTCATCGACCTGTGATTTGATGTAATTTACATCACCTTTCACTTGATCAACAAGAGTTTGAACTTTTTCTTTTTTCTGTTGGAACTCATTTTTTACAATATCCGGATTTTCTTTGTAATATAATACTTTTTCATAAGATGATCTTGCTGTAGTGATCGTGTGCTGTCTAGTTGCCCGATCCAGCATACTCGCGGCTGCTCCAAGTAGTGCCCCGCCTAATACATATCTTCCAAATTTACTAGAACTCATACAACTTCGCCTCCTTATACACGTTTACGTTTCACTTCATTATACCCCTATTGCAACTTACCAAACAATCTTTGTAAAAGTTTATTCAAAAAAGGCTTGACGAATCGTTCTATTTTTTAGATTATTAACAATAACATGTTAATAACAGAATTCACTGAAAGGAGTTGGTTCTCGTAATCTTGGGAACGGATACAAACATCACAGAGAAATTGGGGGGATGAAATGGAGAAGATCGAGAATTTCTTGACAACTGCGTCCGATTTAATATGGGGACCGCCGTTGCTCATCTTATTAATTGGTACCGGAATTTATTTAACATTACGTTTAACATTCATTCAATTAAGATTACTGCCCTATTCACTGAAGCAAGTTTTTTCACGGAAGCATGATAAAAAAGCAGATGGAGACATTTCACAGTTTCAGGCTCTCATGACCGCGATGGCCGCGACTGTGGGTGTCGGTAATATCGTCGGAGTTGCATCTGCTGTTGTTGCAGGTGGGCCAGGTGCGATTTTCTGGATGTGGCTGGCTGGATTCTTCGGTATGGCAACAAAATACAGTGAGGCCATCTTGGCTGTTAAGTACCGTGTCAAAGATTCAAACGGTTTAATGGCTGGTGGACCGATGTACTATCTTGAACATGGTCTGAAGCAAAAATGGCTAGGCGTACTATTTGCGTTATTCGGCGCACTGGCTGCGTTCGGAATCGGTAACGGAACACAAGCTAAAGCTGTAGCAGACGTAATGAAAAGCACATTTGAAGTGCCCCATTATATTACAGGAATTGCATTGGTATTATTCGGTGCACTTGTAATTCTAGGTGGTATCAAATCAATCGGCCGAGTAACTGCTTTTTTCGTACCGATTATGGCATTATTCTATTTCTTTGCTGGTGCAATCGTTATGGTATTGAACATTGAACAAGTTCCAGCAGCATTCGGTTTGATTTTCACAGATGCATTCACAGGCCAGGCTGTTGCCGGTGGGGCAATCGGTACAGTAATACGATTCGGTGTCGCACGCGGTCTCTTCTCTAACGAAGCAGGTCTCGGTTCAGCTCCAATTGCAGCTGCTGCTGCACGTACAGATATGCCTGGACGTCAGGCACTCGTTTCGATGACGCAAGTATTATTCGATACGTTAATCATCTGTTCGATTACGGGTGTCACAATTGTTATGAGTAATAAGTGGCAAGATAAATCAATTGATGCTGGTTCTTTGACAGCAGAAGCGTTTGGCTCTTTCCTTGGTGGTATTGGGCCGATTTTAGTATCAATTGGACTTGTGTTCTTTGCTACATCCACCATTTTAGGTTGGAGTTATTATGGAGAAAAATGTTTCCAATATCTCTTCCCTAACCGCGCTGCTGTTCTTGCCTATCGAATAATATTCGTAGCATTCATTTTTGTAGGCGCGACTGCATCACTTGACCTGGTATGGATTTTAGCGGATGTACTGAATGGCTTAATGGCGATTCCAAACTTAATTGGATTGCTCGGTTTGTCCGGTGTTGTCATTATGGAGACAAGACGTTTTAAGAAGAGAATTGACGAAGAACGTGAAGAAGCTCGCAAATAACACTTCGTAGTTCAGTTGACAGCTTACTACTTTCATGAAATGATAGTTTTCATTAGAGGAAAGGCGGTACGCATATGGATTTGTCTACAAAATCACCTGAGAATGTCTCATACATGATTGAAAAGATTAAAGAAAAACTACGCATGGTAAATGTCGATGCGATGAAACCCGAAAACTTCAGTACAGAACAGTATGATGATTTGTACTATATGTACGAAATGGTCATGAAACGTGAAAACATTACGCCAAATGAAATGCAAGCAATTGCCTCAGAACTCGGTTCTATGCGCAAATAAAAAAGCGACTCCACTTGGAGTCGCTTTTTTATTGCGCTGTGACGGGTGTACCATCTTTTAATACAAGTGGCTGAATGAGCACTTCCACTCTACGGTTTTTGCTGCGATTTTCTACCGTATCATTTGGAACAATTGGCTTATATTCTCCGTATCCTTTCGCGCTAAATAGATTCGGATCAACTTCATTGTCTTGGACGATGATTTTCAAAAACTCAACAGCCCGCATAACACTTAATTCCCAGTTGGATGAATATTGAGCGTTATTGATGGGAATGTCGTCTGTATGACCCGTGATGACCACCTGACGTGGTCTATCAAGTGTCAGCAGTCGAGAAATATCATTAGCCAACCTTTTATACTCAGGATTGATTGTTGACTTCCCTGATTTAAACAGCACGCTGTCACGAATCGTGAGCAATAAGCCTTCATTCGTCATTTTAGTATCAAACTGATTCTCTAGTTCATTCACGGCAATATACTCGTCCAAATCATCTTGCGTTTCTCCCAAAGATTGCTGATCTTCCATATAGGAGGAGTTTTCATCTAACTCCCCTACCGAGTCGTCTGGAACAGGGGTAGTGGTCGGCGCACTCTCATTCATGATTCCACTACCACTTTCAAATATTTCACTGAATACTTTAGAGACTTCTGCAAATCTTCCCTCATCTACCGAACTCGTAGCAAATAGCACGATGAATAATGCTAGTAATAATGTCAATAGATCAGAGTAAGGTAATAGCCAAGATTCGTTAATATGTTCTATTTCGCGCTTCTTTTTCTTACGCTTCTTCGCCAACTTTACCAGCTCCTTCGCCACCATCCATAGCTAGCTTTTTCCGGTCCTCTACAGATAGATAAGATGCCAATTTCTGTTCGATGACACGCGGCGCTTCCCCTTCCAATACGGAAAGAATTCCTTCAATTACCATTGTCCTCTGGCGGACTTCTTCTTTTGACTTGCGCACCAGTTTATTAGAGAACGGATGCCATAAAACATATCCTGTAAAAATCCCAAGCAATGTCGCAATAAATGCAGCAGAAATCGCATGTCCTAACGCATCGATATTGTTCATATCTTTTAGTGCGGCAATCAATCCCACAACAGCTCCGAGAACCCCTAGTGTAGGGGCATATGTACCGGCTTGAGAGAAAATGAGTGCACCAACTGAGTGACGTTCCTCCATCGCCTCAACTTCTTCACTTAATACATCCCGAATATAATCGGCATTCTGACCGTCAATGGCCAAACTCAAGCCATTTTTCAAAAACGGATCATCAATTTCATCTGTTTTTGCTTCCAAGGCAAGTAATCCTTCTCTACGCGCAATATCAGCCCAAGAAGAAAATAGACGAATTAATTCTGCATCTGACGCAAGCTTTTGCTGAGTAAAAATAATTTTAAATAATTTAGGTACCTTCTTTAATTCATTTAGCGGAAATGCGATGACAACAGCACCAATCGTTCCTGCAATGATGATTAGGATAGCGGCCGGGTTAAGTAACGCATCGGGCGTTACCCCTTTGAGCGTCATCCCAATAAGGAGAGCTGCAAATCCTAACACTAAACCTACAATTGTGGATAAATCCATATATAAAGCCTCCAAATACTACATTCTTCTTATTATTTCGGTTATTTTATGACGTTGTTTAGGGAAAACCGTCGACTATTGTTTAGGGAGTTAAGAGTATTTCATCCTATCTCGATTGCTTTATCGTTGCGAACTGTGATCTTCACTTGTTAGAATTATCACAATACGTAAAAAGGAGATGTCATGATGAATCAATTTCAAGACCAACTTTCCAATTATGCCGACTTAGCCGTAAAGGTAGGTGTAAATATTCAACAAGATCAATATCTGTTCATCAGCGCTTCTACTGAAATTACTTCATTTGTTCGATTGATCGTTGAAAAAGCTTATGAAGCAGGAGCACGACAAGTATTCGTAGACTGGGTCGACGATATCGTCACACGTCTGCGTTATGAAAAAGCACCAGCGGATTCGTTTTCTGAGTTCCCTGCGTGGAAACAAATGGAACGTGAACAGCTAGCTGAAAAAGGCGCTGCTTTCATGTCCATCGTATCGCAAGACCCAGACTTATTAAACGGCATTGAATCTAGCAGAATACGCGATAATCAGAAAGCCTCCAGCACTGCTCTTAGCCAGTTCCGTCAAGCTATGCAGGCAGATAAATTTAGCTGGACAGTAATCGCTGCACCTTCGACTGCATGGGCAGCTAAAGTTTTTCCTGAATTACCTACGGAAGAACAAGTACCTGCTCTATGGAATGCTATTTTACGTGCTGTAAGAGCTGATCAGCCAGATCCAGTGCAAGCATGGAATAAGCACAATGAAAATTTGCATGAAAAAGTAGATTATTTGAATGGTAAACATTACCGTAAACTTCATTATACAGCTCCAGGCACCGACTTAACAATAGAATTACCGGAAAAGCACTTATGGTGTGGAGCTGGTAGTGTCAATCAAGCTGGGCATGAGTTCATGGCGAATATGCCAACCGAAGAAGTCTTTACAGCACCGTTAAAAACTGGAGTGAATGGCTCTGTTACCAGCACTAAACCACTTAGCTATGCGGGAACAATCATTGAGGGCTTCACGATTCAATTTAAAGACGGCAAAATCACAAACGTTTCAGCTGATCAAGGTGAAGAAATCCTGAAACAACTGGTCGATACCGACGAAGGCTCCCAATTCCTTGGTGAAGTAGCACTGGTACCGCATGACTCACCTATTTCCAATTCAAATGTTTTATTCTACAATACTTTATTTGATGAAAATGCCTCAAATCACTTGGCAATCGGGAGTGCTTACGCATTTTGTCTAGATGGTGGAAAAGAAATGGATTCCGAACAACTACAAGCTAATGGATTAAACCAAAGCTTGACACACGTCGATTTCATGATTGGATCTGAAAAGATGGATATTGATGGAATACTTGAAGATGGAACAGTAGAGCCTGTCTTCCGTAATGGCAATTGGGCATTCTAAAATCCGTCACTTTTCATTCGAAGTTTACAATAGCTCTTAATATTTTCTTGAAAATCGTGTATAATGGATAAGAGATCATAATACATTTCAGAAAGAGGGGCTTTCAAATGGCTTTAATGTATACAACAGTTATCGGTTACATGGTTGTTCTTGGACTTGCATCCTTGTTTACGATGCACTTCTTATCTGGATCAATGGATTCAAACGACTCCATTACTATTGATCCGAAACCAGAAGGCAGAAACTAATTTGCTTCTATTCCAGTCTCAATGGATATGGATTACATGATTAGAGTTGCCTGACAAAGGCAACTCTTTTCTTTTACATACTATAAACAGTGCGAAGGAGATTATAACCATGACATCATTATCCGAAATTATGATTTATAACAAATCGTTCGTTGAAGAAAAAAAGTACGAAGAGTTTTCCACTACGAAATTTCCGAATAAACGGATTGTCATCCTCACGTGTATGGATACAAGATTAATCGAGCTTCTTCCTAAAGCAATGAATTTAAAAAATGGCGATGCTAAAATCATTAAAAGTGCTGGCGCTATTATCACATCTCCTTTTGGCGGTTTGATGCGAAGTATATTAGTTGCCGTTTATGAATTACAAGCAGATGAAATATACGTGATCGGGCATCATGATTGCGGCATGAGCTCGATCAACACGGATCACATTATAGGAAACATGATTGAGCGCGGTGTTGATCCGAACATGTTCAAAACATTGAAGTATTCCGGTATCGATATGGAAAAATGGTTGCACGGTTTCAGCGATGTGACAGAGAGCGTGAAAAAGAGTGTGGACGCGATCCGCAACCACCCTCTCATCCCAACCGACGTAAATGTTCATGGTCTTGTAATCGACCCTGCTAACGGCAAGCTGGACATTATTGAAGATGGTTACAATGCACAAGAGTTATCTCAGTAAAATAATTAGATAAAAAACCGGCCTCTTTGTTATGAGGCCGGTTTTTGTGTTTTTATGACGTGTGGCGTAGTGGGGCTATGAGCGGTTGTAGGGCGACTTTGAGCGCTCAGGCCAAATGTATGAGCGAATCCAACGCAATATAGAGCGGTTAGCCAGCGGGATAGAGCGATCCGGCATGAACTATGAGCGCCTACACGAAACTATGAGCGGAAACGCGTTCGCGCTGTTGCTCCACCTTAGAATGACGTGTGGCGTGGTGGGGCTATGAGCGGTTGTAGGGCGACTTTGAGCGCTCAGGCCAAATGTATGAGCGAATCCAACGCAATATAGAGCGGTTAGCCAGCGGGATAGAGCGATCCGGCATGAACTATGAGCGCCTACACGAAACTATGAGCGGAAACGCGTTCGCGCTGTTGCTCCACCTTAGAATGACGTGTGGCGTGGTGGGGGGCTATGAGCGGTTGTAGGGCGACTTTGAGCGCTCAGGCCAAATGTATGAGCGAATCCAACGCAATATAGAGCGGTTAGCCAGCGGGATAGAGCGGGCATGAATTATGAGCACCTACACGAAACTATGAGCGGGAAACGCGTTCGCGCTGTTGCTCCACCTCAGAATGACGTGTGGCGTGGTGGGGGGCTATGAGCGGTTGTAGGGAGACTTTGAGCGCTCAGGCCAAATGTATGAGCGAATCCAACGCAATATAGAGCGGTTAGCCAGCGGGATAGAGCGGGCAGGCATGAACTATGAGCACCTACACGAAACTATGAGCGGAAACGCGTTCGCGCTGTTACTCCACCTCAGAATGACGTGTGGCGTGGTGGGGCTATGAGCGGTTGTAGGGTGACTTTGAGCGCTCAGGCCAAATGTATGAGCGAATCCAACGCAATATAGAGCGGTTAGCCAGCGGGATAGAGCGATCCGGCATGAACTATGAGCACCTACACGAAACTATGAGCGGAAACGCGTTCGCGCTGTTGCTCCACCTCAGACATCAAGAAAAACCAGCATCTTCTATTCGAAGAGCCGGCTTTTCCATATAGTTATCCACTTTTCCAAAAAGGTCTTACCCTTTCAATAATCCGCTTCCACAATGGCATACATATAGTGATCTTCCCATATACCATTAATAAACAGTAATTGACGCAACAACCCCTCACGCTGGTATTTCGCTTTTTCCAATACTTTGACCGAACCTACATTACGAGGAGATACATAGGCTTCTATCCTATGCAAATTCGCTTTTTCAAACGCAAATTGATTAATGAGTGAGACTGCTTCAGTCCCAATGCCTCTTCCTGCTTGCCGCTGATCAATGGAATACCCCACAAAACCACTGGAAAACGGCAACCGTTTAATACTATACAATGAAATTTGGCCAATAATCATACTAGTTTCCGAATCAAAAATTCCGAAATTGTACTCTCGTCGATCACGCATTTGATAAAGTGATTCTCGAATTTTATCCCGTTGCATTGCTACTGTGTAATACGTATTATCGTGTTTTGGTTCAAATTCTGTCCAGTATTCCTTATTGGCGATAAGTAGCTGGGTGAATTGATACGCATCATCTTCCGTGAGTATTCGTAGGTAGCACTGCTCCCCTTCGAGTAAAATCATTTGTCCTCATCCTTTTCGAAGCATTCTGTTCTTACCTTCTACTTTATCTAATCGGTGCGAATGAAATGGAGATTCAGTACAAGTTACCTGAATTCATTAATTCTTATTATAGTTTTTTTCCAGTTACAAGACAATAGAATGCCACATTTTCTCATTTGTAAAGGAATATTCATACTTTCCCACTCCATCGATCCGTAATCTCTGTATACTATTGTTCAGGAGGATTTTATCATGCTAAGAATTATTTTGATGGTACTTTCGCTACTCATCATGATTGGAACTCATATCGCTGCAAATTTAATCCCACTTAACGGACTGACTACTTGGGAAATTGCTAATCGGGTACCAGTTCTATTCATGCCTGCAGAGTACGTTTTTTCAATTTGGATTGTGTTAGACCTGCTACTTGTCAGTTGGCTATACTTGTTTTCCAAAACATCAGCTAGACTCTCTTCATCCGTTGCCAATTTACGTGCAATCTCGTTCTCGGTCAGCTGTTTTTTAAATATTGCATGGCTTTTATTATGGCATTATAGTTATTATTATTGGGCCATTGTGAGCGTAATTGCTTTATTAATTTGTTTACTCGTGTTGTATTTCAGTTATGCAAAAATAGAGGGAACGAATCGCGAACGACTTCCGATCTCAGCTTATATGGCATGGATCTTTATCGCTGTCATCGCGAATTCTACCTATGCTTTCAAATTCCACGATTGGACAGGATGGGGTTTGAGTGATCCACTATGGACAGTATTGTTCTTAACTCTGACTACAGCAATCGCTCTACATTTTATGTATCACTACCATGACTATATGTTTAATTTAATTATTATTTGGTCTTTCATCGGTATTGCAATAAAAAATGGAACCGAGGAATTATTTGTTTCTACAGCCGCTTTATTTCTTTCTGCAGTAATTGGTTTTATACTATTTATGGGTCAGCGTTTTTCAAAGTCCAAACAATTATAACACGGTGCCAATCAGGCAGCCGTGTTTTTTTCGTGATTATACCGTAAACTGGGGTATAGGTTAGAGTGTGGACTATCATGCTAGAGAGTGGAGGTTACGCTATGTCAAATTCAAAGTTATTGTCTTCTCTTAGTTATTTCAGTGTCTTTTTCGCTCCCCTTTTACTGCCAATCATCATTTATTTCGTTGCAGATGAATTCGAAGTTCGCCGTCATGCAAAAAAAGCACTCGTTTCACATATCGTCCCTATGGTATTACTAATAGCTGGTTTCATTATCATGTCCTTTTCGATCTTTTCCTTTAATACCGACAGCATCACAAATGCAAACAGCAATATGATGTTCTGGGGATTCATTCCTATGTTATTCATTATTTTATATAGTTTATTGTTTGTAATTGTCCTGATTTGGAATGTATATCAAGGCATAAAAGTCTTGAAATAAGGATGGAAAGAACAAGCTAATCATTAAAAAAACATCAATAAAGTATGATATAGTAGAATTGAATAAATTGTACGGAAGAAAGGACTTGTGAACATGATTGTAAAAAATGATGAAGAATTAGAGGGGTTAAGGGCAATAGGTAAAATTGTTGCAGAAATTCGTGAAACGTTGAAAGATGCTACAGTACCTGGCATCACGACGAAAGAACTTGATGATATGGCAGGTCGTCTGTTTGCTGAAAAAGGTGCGGTTTCTGCTCCTATTGATCAGTATGACTTCCCTGGCTATACATGTATCAGTGTCAACCATCATGTAGCGCACGGTATTCCAGGAAGTTACGAGATCCAAGATGGTGATCTCGTGAATATAGATGTCTCCGGATCAGCTGGCGGCTATTTTGCAGATACTGGTATTTCATTCGTAGCAGGTACACCTGATGAGCAAAAGCAGAAGTTATGCGACGTAGCAAAGTCAGCTTTGGACCGCGCATTATTGAAAGTAAAAGCTGGTTCTAGTTTGAACCAGATCGGTAAAGCTGTGGAGCGTGAAGCGAAAGATAACGGCTTACATGTGATTAAAAATTTAACCGGTCACGGAATTGGTACGTCTCTTCACGAAGAGCCACAACATATTCTGAATTATTATGATCCTTGGGATAAAACGTTATTGAAGGATGGTATGGTGCTGGCAGTGGAGCCATTCGTTTCACAGGCGGCTGAGCAGGTGATTGAATTGGATGACGGGTGGACATTTGTTACGCCTGATAAGTCACTGGTTGCCCAAATTGAGCATACGATTGTCGTGACGAAGAATCAGCCTATAATTTTGACTCAGCTTGATTGATAGGAGAAACGAGTGTGTGCGGGCATTTCCGTGCACACTCATTTTTTTGTACAAAGATTTTGAAAGACTGACATACTGGTTAAAAGAAAAAAACTGAAGAACAGCCTCCTAATATAAGGGCTGTCTTCAGTCTTTGCGTATCATCATGTGGAAGTTACGTTTTATTATTTCTTTTTCTTAACTTTCGGCTTTGATTTCTTTGGTGCCGCTTTTTTCATTTCTTCCACTGTCTTAGAGTTTCCTTCGATCAGTTGTCCGTTGTACCAGACTTTTTGAACGGTTTTGATGCCTTTGGAAACTTTACGGTAGTCGCGTTCTTCCGTGTAAGATAGAAGTGTCAGGACTTCACCGTCTGCTCCTGCACGGCCTGTTCTTCCCGATCTGTGCACGTATTGCTCAGCTGTGTGTGGTACATCGACATGGATGACGTGTGTCAGTCCTTCGATATCCAGGCCTCGCGCTGCTAAGTCTGTTGCAATCAGTATACGAATAGTACCTTTTCTGAAGTCTTCTAATGTCTTCTGGCGATCGAGTTTTTTCATATCCGAGTAGAGGACTGCAATTGGTGCATCGGTGTAAAGTAGTTTTAGTTCTTTCATACGCAATTGATCTACGTTATTCATGAATGTTAGTGCGCGCACCCCTGATATTGCAGAGATCCCTCGAAGTACGTCGGTCTTTTTGCGTTCATCCACTTTTACGTAGGAATGAATAACTTCACCACTATTTGGAATCTCATCCGCATTGACTTGTAGGCGGATTGGATCTTTCATCAGTTGCTTGGCAACCAGCTCGATTTCATCTGTAATTGTAGCAGACACAACTGCCACCTGACGTTCAGGATTTGCTGCTTCAATTAAGCTTTTCACTAGTACGCGATATTCACGCGACAGAAGCTGATCCCCTTCATCAATGACCAAGTATTGAATATCATACATTTTCAGCTTTCTTTCTCTTACTAATTCATTTAATCTTCCCGGTGTACCGACTACGATTGTTGGTTTTTTCTTTAGCTTTTCGATTTGACGTTGCATATTTGCACCGCCAATCAGCTGAGTTACTGTAACTGGAGTACCTTCAACCAACTCACGTATCACATTGACTATCTGCATAGATAGCTCTTGTGATGGCGTAATAATTAACGCTTGTGTCTTCGGTAGATTTCCGTCGACCATTTGAATCACAGGTAACGCATAGGCTAGTGTTTTCCCTGTCCCTGTTGGTGATTCAGCTACTATGTCTTTACCAGACAACATCTCGGGTATCATTTGAGACTGAATCGGCATAGGTTGTTTAAATTTCCATTTTGTGCGCAAAGATTCATTCAGCTCGTCTAAAAAATTCATTCGGTTCACTCTTTTCTGTAGTTGAGGACTTCAACCGGTTATTTTTTTTGAAGCTTCTTTTTCAACTTCTGAATTTTAGGCACTACTTTTACAAACATGTTATAAATGAACGGTTTGTATACTTTATCGATTTCACCGATAAATTCTGTTACGCCGTCTACCTGACAAAAACTGTTCTTAAAGTTATATAATCCATCTTGCTCACTATCGAGTACGAATACCCCACCAAGATCATACTGTTCCGCTCCGATTTCCAATCCCCACTTCATCATTTCATAGTTCATTAGATAACTAGGATTAAGATTGCGCTTCGTGTTGGAACTGCCAGCGTATAAATAATACAATTTCCCATTATAGTTAATTGTTACAGCACCAGCTAAATAATCGTCTTCATGCTTTGCTATATAGATGCGTAAATCATCGAATGCTTCTCGCATTTTGACGAAATAATCATAGGAACGAATAGAGATTTGATTACGAACAGACATTTCTTCATGGATTTCAAAGAATTTCTTTAAATATTCATCACTGCGAGAATAAGAAATCTCCACACCTTTACGTGCAGAGCTTCGGATTTTACTTCGTGTTCTGCTACGGAACTTAAGCATTAACGAATCTTCATCTTCGTCGGTCAATTTAACAATCATATTGTAACGAGGCTGTATTAAATCTTCTTTGCCCGCGCCTTCGTTGCGTACTATGTAACCTGCATCACGGTAAAGCTTGTCCAATTCATCTGTATACAGCTGTTCTGGATCCATTTTTAATGCAAAGGCTTTATGTTTTTTTACAAGCACCTCTGCCTCTTGAATTAATTCTTCAACCAATTTCTGATTATGTAAATCACAAATAGGTCCACGTGGTGCATATAGTAATGAAAAACCGCCTGGTACCTTCCGTATCAATAAGGACATAGCGGCTACAATTTCTCCATCTCGTTCTACGTATACTTGCTCATTACCCCAATCATCTTTAACATTTGCCCAGTTGGGATCTTGTGTAATTGAACGAAAGGGAGAATTTCTCATAAACGTTTCATATCTTTTAACATCTTCTGCATTGCTTTTATCTAAAATCGGCACTGCTCGAACACTCCTTACATTACTATAGCTCCGTACAATTTCCGTTTTGATCTTTTGAAAATCTTAAAGAACCGCACAGCCACAGCTCTATTAAGTGTAGCCTACTGTATTTTTCAAGTCAAGAATCGAAGAGTAGTTACCTGTCATTTAACAATGAAGTTTGAAAAACAAGTAGGAAATTACTATTAAATGAGACAAGCTATTCCGTTATTAATCATAATAGCCTATACTAATAAAAGGGTATAAAGGTTTCATATAGCAAAATGCAAAAGGGGGCATTACATAGTGAAAGGTTCAGTACGCAACAAGTTAATAGCGCTCGCAGCACTTGTTATTTTTATTCCATTATTAGCTGTGGGGATCGTCAATTACTTTGTAGCGAAGCAAGAACTTGAGAAAGTTGGGGAAATGGGATTACAGAACGGGACTTATGCTGTTCTGGACTTAATCGATGAACTGAATGTTCAAGTAGAGAATGGTACAATAAGTTTGGAGAAAGCACAAGAACGAGCTAAAGACAAAATTATGGGACCTATGGCCACTGATGGCACTAGACCTATAAACAATCCAGCGAAATATGGGGAGAACTTCTACTTTTACGTTGTGGATGAGGAAGGTACTTTACTTGTACATCCACAGAAAGAAGGAGAAAGTCTCTATGAAACGAAAACAAAAGATGGCCGTTACTTCATTCGTGAAGTAATCTCAGAAGCTAAAAGCGGAGGTGGTTATGTACAGTATGACTGGCCGCTGCCAAGTAACTTGAATGTTGAAGCACCCAAAGTCACATACAGCCTACAAGACCCTAATTGGGGATGGATTATAGTGGCAGGGACTTATCTAGTAGATTTTAATGCTGGAGCAAAAAATGTTTTATGGTATACCTTAATTTCAATCATTATTTCTATTATCGTGGGTGTTACACTATTCTCGATCTTCTCAGGGCGCCTAACATCATATATTAAGAATATCCGTCACATTACAGCTGAAATTGCGCAAGGGAAACTATCAGGCGAAGATATTCCAATCCGTTCACGTGATGAGCTCGGCCATTTAGCTGAAAACGTAAATACAATGAAAAATAATCTGAATGAAATGGTCGGTCACACAAGACTTTCTTCAGACCGTATGAGAACATCTTCCGAAACACTTAGCGCAATCACGGAAGAAACAACAGCATCGGCTGACGAAATCCATAGCGCTATTGCTGAAGTATCTTCAGGTGCAGTATTGCAATCCGAAGAAGCAGATATCGCGATTACAAAAGTTAGTCAATTATCTACATTGATTTCTAAAGCATCCGAGCAATATGAAAACGTAGTGACAGAAATGCGCAGCATGAACGATCTACAAAGTTCAGGTATGCAAAAAGCGGAGACTTTAGAGGAAAACTCTCAAAACTTCAACATTGTCATCAACGACTTGCAAGGGAACTTCTCACAACTTGTATCTAGAATGAATGAAATACAAACCATCGTCCAAACGATTTCATCCATCTCTGAGCAAACGAACTTACTGGCATTAAACGCTAGTATCGAAGCCGCTCGCGCAGGAGAACATGGAAAAGGATTCGCTGTAGTAGCCAATGAAGTCCGCCATTTATCGGAAGACACGAATGAGGCAACTACGAAAGTTCGCGATCTCCTTGTGCATATTCGAAAAGATACGACAACTGCCGAAAATCAAATGAAACACACATTAGATTTGACGAGTAATCAAGAAGGCACGATTATAGAAACTAAAAATGCTTTCGAACAACTATCCGATTCCATTCTCAACATCACATCACTGTTGAAGACTATGGAAAATGATATGAACAGTATGGATGAAAATCGACAACATGTTGTTCAGGCAATAGATCAAATTGCAGCTGTCGCAACTGAATCGGCTGCCGCTACCGAACAAGTCAATGCATCCATCGATGAACAAAAAGCTGCAATCAGCACGATTATGCACGCTTCCCTTGACCTTCATACAGAAGCAGAGAATATGCACGATCTAGTTGACCGATTTAGCTAATTATTTAAGTAAAGTAAGATATAACGAGGCTGGGACAGAAGTAGAAAATCTATCGTAATTAACTAAAAGGACAAAATTAAAACCGTGTGAATCCAAGATGCTTTTAACTTGGATTTACACGGTTTTTTCATTTTATTGAGTTTTGTCTCAGCCTCGCTTTATTCTTCGACAGCATTTTTATACTTCTTGTAATAGTTGATTTGACGCATCAGTAAATACATTTTTCGCTTCATATGTTTATCTTTATTGTAAAATAAAGGATTACCATACTTTCCTGCTTTGATAAGCGATCGAATCTCTTTTTCCATAGGCGGATTATCGACAAACTTTTTCAATACTGCTTTCGGTACGACAGTGAATAAGAAATGGTCATCTAGATAGGTTAATGGCTTTTCCTTCTCGTATACCAAGTCATCGACCAAATACTTCGCCATATTCTCACCGCATTGCGTAATGTAATAACTCGAACGTCCTTGACGGATATTCACTTCAAACGCTTTGAATTTGCCATCGCGTTCATCGTATTTCAAATCGAAGTTCCCGTAACCGACATAGCCAATTGCTTCAAGGAATTTAGCTAACTTCGTCATAATTTCTTCATCATACCGCGTAATCAATGCCGTATAATTTCCGATAGCCGTCATCGCACGTTCTTGTAATACCACCTGAGCCAATGTGATTAGCTGCGCTTTACCATGCTGATCAGCGTAATATACAGCATCCCACATATACGTATCATCCCCAGGAATGAAATCTTGGATGATCAGATCTTCTGTGTATCCACTGGCCTTAACCATTTGGATAATGCGATTGATTTCCTCATATGTATCAACTTTATAGATTTTCTGCAACCCGTCAAACGGATGACGATAATATTGAACACCATCGCTCGGCTTGATGATGACCGGGAACAGTACTTCTTCTGTAAATGGTTCATCGGATAAACATGAATGGAAGTACGTAGAGGGTGTATCTATTCCATGCTCTGCACATAATTTATAGAAGTTTTTCTTAATATACACGGCATTCATGATTTCTTCATCTATATAATTGAATAAGAAATCTTCTTGCAAAGCTTCTCGTTGCTCAATAATCAATCGGACATATAAATCGTCTGTTCCGACAAGCACTAATTTTTGATCAGCCGTACGGTATTTCTTCGCAATATCCCGTAAAAACTGAACAAATACTTTTGGATCGTGTAGACCGTGATTCAGTTCCTGGATATCTGTAATCGTACTATAGCTTGTAAATGGTAATGGTTCCCTACCAACAATTACAGGTTTGATGCCATATTCTTCATGAAATGAAATTGCCATATTATAGGCATTAATATTAGTTCCGACAATAATCGGGATAAAAGAATGCTTACTCATATATTCCTCCAACAGACGTTTTTCCATTTAGTGTAGTTGCACTGAATTCGTAAGTCAAGAAAGGACCGTTCTTCACTAACCATATGTTTTATAAACTTGATCATGAGTAGCATATAATTCCCAAGGATAAACTCGCGGTGCTTCTGAAGTAAACTGCATCATTTCCTTTGTTGTCGGATGTTCAAATTCCAACTTGTGCGCCCATAATGCAATCTGTTCGCCACGCTTATTCATTGCACTACCATATTTCTGATCACCATAAAGCGGGAAGCCTTCTGTTGCCATTTGTACCCGAATTTGGTGTGAACGTCCTGTATGTAGACGTACACTTACTAAACTTTGATCTATTTTGCTATCAAGTACTTGATAATCCAAACTGGCCACTTTCCCTTCCGGATGATTCGGTCTCACACTATACACTTGATTTTTCTGACGATTCTTGTATAAGTAATGCTGAAGAGTAGATTGTCTTTTCTGAGGCACACCACGGAGAATCGCTAAATATCTCCGATCAATGATGCCGCGACGAAGCTGATTGGACAGACGAGATGCCGCTTTGGAAGTTTTAGCAAATACCATCACACCGCCAACAGGACGATCAAGACGATGTACTAAGCCAAGATATACCTTTCCTGGTTTTTGATAACGTCTTTTAATATCCTGCTTTAATATAGTCAATACGTCCAAATCTCCACTCTCATCTTTTTGCACCGGGACATTGACAGGCTTTTCCACGACTAAGAGATGGTTATCTTCATATAGTACAGGTATCTTCATTTAATGGATGCCTCTTTTTTAATACAATCCAATAATGCCTGACAACCTTCGAGCACTAAGTCGTATGTTTCTTGGAAATCACCAGTGAAGTACGGATCTGGAACGTCTTTTTGGTGACTAGTCAAATCCAAAAAACGAAACACACGCTGGTGGTCACGATCACCAAAAATGTTATGTATATTTCGGATGTTTTCTGCGTCCATTCCAATAATATAATCAAATTCCGCTGCATCTTTCATATTCAACTGACGTCCAGCCATCCCCTCTGCCGAAATTTGAAATTCTGCCAGTTTGGATATCGTTCCTTCATGAGGGGCTTTCCCCACATGCCAATTGCTTGTTCCTGCCGAGTCTACTTCGATGTGATTCTCCAAATGTTCAGTATGAATCATCTTACGAAATACTCCTTCAGCCATAGGTGAGCGACAAATATTCCCGAGACAAACGAATAATACACGTATCATACGACTCTCTCCCTTTACTAGTATATTTCTATTCTAGTATACAGCATTCGATAATTTTCTTCATTTTATGTATAATAATCAGCGATAATTCCAAACGTTACGAAATACATGTCTTACACAAGGGAATTAAGTCATAATTAATATTTATTATAACTTTGTGATATACTAGGACTTAAATATCATCACAAAGGGAATGATGTAGGAAAAAGGAGGTCTACCCTATGCAAATTATGTTTGAAGAAACGTGGGATGCTACATTATCAGACCAACAAAAACAGGCTTTTATTTATCAATACGAAACCAAAAGATCTGTTCATGATGAATTTACAGCTACACCTATACTGTTAAAAAGAAAACGCAATGGAGGATTAGTCGCTACTGTATTTTTGCAAAATAATCGTGATGAATTATTATCTATTCGTGAAGCTACAGTATATGTAGTAAATGAACGAGGAGAAACAGCAGCTGAAGAGACTTTTTCATTGTCCCTAGATATTCCATCTTTTACGGCAACACCTTGGTCTTTCGTCTTTTTACCAACTTGTGTCGATTCCACTGAAGAACCTACTGACGGATGGAAGGTCTTCATAAAGTAACACATAAAAAAACAGCCGCTCCATTATGGAACAGCTGTTTTTTCAAGTTAACTCAACATTATGATGAACCTGTTGTACATCTTCTAAATCATCTAGTGCATCAATCATTTTTTCAAACTGTTCCTGCGCTTCTGCATCTAATGAAATTTCATTCTGAGCTATCATGGATAACTCTGCTACAGTAAAGTCCGTAACACCAGCTTGATTAAACGCTTCCTGTACTTCATGGAAATGGGAAGGATCAGCGTATACAACTACTTGCCCATCTGCCTCCTCGATATCGTTGACATCAACGTCGGCTTCCATCAATAATTCTAATACTTCATCTTCTGTTTTGCCTTCAACACCAATAATAGCAGCTGGATCAAACATATAAGCTACAGAACCACTCACGCCCATGTTGCCTCCATTTTTACCAAATGCCGCACGTACTTCTGACGCTGTCCGATTGACGTTATTTGTTAATGCATCCACGATTACCATAGAGCCGTTCGGTCCGAACCCTTCATAACGAAGTTCGTCGAAGTTTTCCTCGCCGCCACCTTTTGCCTTTTCGATTGCACGGTCGATGATCGCTTTAGGTATGCTGTATGTTTTTGCACGTTCGAGTACGAATTTCAATGCTTGATTCGATTCGGGATTTGGATCTCCTGATTTTGCTGCTACATATATTTCACGGCCAAACTTTGCATAGATTCTACTCGTGTTCGCATCTTTAGACGCTTTCTTTTCTTTAATATTATTCCATTTACGGCCCATTGAGTGCACACTCTTTCCTTTAGTTATAATGATTTACTACTATTTAGTATACCAATTGCTTTTTGACATGAAAAGTAAAAAGATAAATAGACGTAGGTAGGAACCTCTACACTTCTAAGAGTTGTCGTGTACTAAAAATTAGTGAGTGTCTGCGCTACTGAGTAGTAATAATGTAGATTGTACTAGCAAAACAAGACTTTTTATACGTTACACAACTAAGAAATCCATTTGACAGAACCACTACGCGGCTGCCCGTCTTACTCACTTTTGGTTGGGGACGTCGCTCGACTGATTGTTAGGTATTGAAATTAGCGAGGGTATGCTTTCTGGACCCGCGCAGGCACGTGGGGGATTGCCTCCAGCCCTGAGCCAGCTGGCGATGGGGCTGCCAGTTGTCTCAGGGCCACGGCCTACCCCGCAGTTGTGCCTGCGCTACTTTGGGGAAAAGAATTAGTTTGTGTTTCTAGCAAAGAGAAAACCAGTGACATGGTGATAGCTATCATGTATTTCTTACTCACTTTTTGTTGGGTACGTCGCTCGACTTATTTTTGGGTACTGAAGTTAGCAAGTGTTCACTTTCTGGACCCGCGCAGGCACTTGGGGGATTGCCTCCAGCCCTGAGCCAGCTGGCGATGGGGCTGCCAGTTGTCTCAGGGCCACGGCCTCCCCCGCAGTTGTGCTTGCGCTACTGTGGGGAAATGAATTAGTTTGTGTTTCTAACAAAAAGAAAAACAGTGACATTGTGATAGCTTTCATGCATTTCTTGCTCACTTTTGTTGGGGACGTCGCTCGACTGATTGTTGGGTACTAAAATTGGTGAGTGTATGCTTTCTGGACCCGCGCAGGCACGTGGGGGATTGCCTCCAGCCCTGAGCCAGCTGGCGATGGGGCTGCCAGTTGTCTCAGGGCCACGGCCTACCCCGCAGTTGTGCCTGCGCTACTGTGGGGAAATGAATTAGTTTGTGTTTCTAACAAAAAGAAAAACAGTGACATTGTGATAGCTTTCATGCATTTCTTGCTCACTTTTGTTGGGGACGTCGCTCGACTGATTGTTGGGTACTAAAATTGGTGAGTGTATGCTTTCTGGACCCGCGCAGGCACGTGGGGGATTGCCTACAGCCCTGAGCCAGCTGGCGATGGGGCTGCCAGTTGTCTCATGGCCACGGCCTACCCCGCAGTTGTGCCTGCGCTACTTTGGGGAAATGAATTAGTTTGTGTTTCTAGCGAAGAGAAAAACAGTGACATGGTGATAGCTATTATGCATTTCTTGCTTACTTTTGTTGGGGACGTCGCTCGACTTATTTTTGGATTCTGAAGTTAGCAAGTGTTCACTTTCTCGACCCGCTCAGGCACGTGGGGGATTGCCTCCAGCCCTGAGCCAGCTGGCGATAGGGCTGCCAGTTGTCTCATGGCCACGGCCTACCCCGCAGTTGTGCCTGTGCTACTTAGTGGTAATGATGTAAGTTGTGGTTCTAACAGAAATAAAAACAGAGACAGGCGAACTTTCTGTCAGTGGCTCCTTACGAAACCCATCCACCAGCGCCGGAGTGAGGACCATGACCGCCCCAGTCTCATTGCCAGCAAAACCACGCACCCCTAACAGAAACGGAATCCAACAAGCACTAATTCCATTAAAAATTCAACTACTCACACTGCCTTGCACCATTTCCAACACGTAAACCATCCTATAGCACTATACTAAGGATCAATATACTCTTTCTTCGCACTACCATGAAAACAAGAAACTTTCTACAAATCCCGGAAATAAAATAAATTTTCAAAAATACTACCCATGTTCGTTGAGTACTTACCATGCTTTAGAGTCTCTTCCAAATAAGAAATCGCCATTATTTAAATAAATAAAAATTTCAATCCCTACTATTCTAATTTGTATTGACTATTTTTAATTGTCTGTTAAACTGTTAATAATATAACAGTTAGCGGGGGGATGGAATGGTCACATTTGAATCGTGGAAAGATGCACCGGTCTTACCAAAGTTTCCGACAGATTCCGAGACCAAAGGAGCGTCTGAAGTATTGAAATGGGCTTATGATCATTATGGAGAAAAGTTAGTCTATGCTTGTAGCTTTGGTATCGAAGGTATTGTATTAATTGAACTGATTTCACGGGTGAAGCCCAATGCCAAGATTGTTTTCTTAGACACTAATTATCATTTTAAAGAAACGTATGACACGATAGAAAAAGTGAAGAAGCGCTATCCTCAACTTCAAATTCATTTGCAACAACCTGGATTGACTATTGAAGAACAGACAAATCAATACGGTGTAGATCTCTGGAAAACCAACTCAAATCAATGTTGTGATTTGCGGAAGATTAAACCATTGGAAGAAGCTATTGACCCTTCCACCGCATGGATATCAGGATTACGTAGAGAACAATCTGAAATGAGAAAATCTACGGATTATCTAAATCTAGATAACCGTTTTGAGAAGATTAAAGTGTGTCCGCTTATTCATTGGACATGGAAAGATGTGTGGCGTTTCGCCCACACACATGAACTGGACTATAATATACTCCATGATCAAGGTTATCCGAGTATTGGTTGTGCAAACTGTACAAAACCAGCTTTTACTGAAGAAGACATGCGTTCCGGACGTTGGACTGGTAGTGGCAAAACAGAATGTGGCCTGCATACGTAAATTTTTTTAAATTTAAAACCTAGTATTTCTATATGACTTATTAAAATGTAAAGGATAGGTGCTTAAAAATGACAACAATACAACCACATGGCGGTAATTTAGTTAATTTATATGATCCCACTCTCTCCATTAAAGGATTGCACAAAACAGTCTCTATTGATGCAACATCAGTGAGTGATTTGGAATTAATCGCAACGGGTGCCTATAGCCCGTTAACTGGATTTTTAACTTCTAAAGATTATCATGCAGTCGTCAATGATATTCGTCTCGCGGACGGTACGATATGGAGTTTGCCTATTACGCTACCCGTAAAAGACAGTTCGGCTTACTCCGTTGGCGATACAGTATTACTCGACTATCAAGGTGATATATTCGGCACACTTGAAATAACGGATATCTTCGAACCTGATCAACAAATTGAAGCAGAAAAAGTGTATAAAACAACTGACCGTGCACATCCAGGTGTAGCGAAGTTACTTGATCGCGGCCATATCTATCTAGGTGGACCGATTAAACTGATCAGACGAATAGAACAGAATTATTTTGCTGAGTTTTATTTCGATCCTTCTGAAACTCGTCAAGCATTTGAAAGTAATGGCTGGAAGACGATTGTCGGATTCCAAACGCGTAATCCTGTGCACCGTGCACATGAGTATATTCAAAAAACTGCACTCGAAATCGTGGACGCACTTTTGCTCAACCCGCTAGTTGGTGAAACAAAGTCTGACGATATCCCAGCCGATGTACGGATGGAGAGTTATCAAGTTCTACTGAGTGATTACTACCCTGAAGATCGCGTGAAGTTGGCTGTCTTCCCTGCTGCAATGCGTTATGCAGGACCACGCGAGGCAATATTCCATGCGCTTGTGCGTAAAAATTATGGTTGCACACACTTTATCGTCGGTCGTGACCATGCAGGTGTTGGAAATTATTATGGCACATACGAAGCACAAGAAATCTTCTCGAACTTTACAGCGGAGGAAATCGGCATCACATTACTGTTCTTTGAGCATAGTTTCTTCTGTAAAACTTGCGGCAATATGGCAACACCTAAAACTTGCCCGCACTCCAGTGAGGACCATGTCATCCTTTCGGGAACTAAGGTGCGTGAGATGTTGAAAAACGGCATCTTGCCTCCACCGGAATTCAGTCGCAAAGAAGTGGTCGATGTACTCATTAATGGATTACAAGAAAAAGAACTGGCGAAGTGAGGGATGACGATATGGCAAAGAACATTGTATGGCATGACCAATTAATTTCAAAAGAACAACAACGATCAAAAAATAAACATCATAGTGCAGTACTCTACTTCACTGGCCTATCCGGTTCGGGTAAATCCACCATTGCTAATGCAGCCGCACGCCGGTTGCATGATCTTGGTGCTAACACTTATGTACTTGATGGTGATAATGTTCGTCATGGCTTAAATAAGGACCTTGGCTTCTCTGATGAAGCACGTAAAGAAAACATTCGTCGCATTGGTGAAGTCTCGAAATTATTCATTGACAGTGGTCAGCTCGTGTTTACCGCATTCATCTCCCCTTTCCAAGAGGATCGTGATGGCGTCAGACGCTTAGTAGAAGAAGATGAATTTGTTGAAGTGTATATCAGTTGTCCTCTTGAAGCTTGTGAACAACGTGATCCAAAAGGTTTATATGAAAAAGCACGTGCCGGTGTCATTCCTGAATTTACTGGGATTTCATCACCTTATGAAGCACCAGTAAAACCTGAACTTACATTAGAAACTGATCGATATACGATTGATGAGTGTGTCGAACAATTGATCGGTTACTTACGCGATAAAAAATGGATTCATTAAGGAGTGATTGGAATGGGCAAAGTTTGGCTAGTCGGAGCAGGTCCTGGAGATCCTGATTTATTGACCGTCAAAGCAGTGAAAGCTATACAGCAAGCGGATGTAGTTCTTTATGACAGACTGATCAATCAAGAAATCTTAACTCATGTAAAGTCCGATGCAGAATTGATTTTTGTAGGAAAACTTCCTAAGCATCATTTCGTTCAGCAGGATATGATCAATTTCTTATTGGTTAAACATGCGAAACAAGGTAAACAAGTCGTACGTCTGAAAGGCGGCGATCCATTTATATTCGGTCGCGGCGGTGAAGAAGCAGCGTTTGTGGTGAAGCATCACATCCCATTCGAAGTGATTCCGGGCATTACGTCCGGAATTGCAGCTCCAGCCTATGCAGGAATCCCTGTTACCCATCGTGATTACAGCGCTTCCTTTGCAATCGTCACGGGCCATCGTAAAGAAGGTGCCGAAGAGACTGAAAAATGGCAAGCTCTCGCAAAAGGGATTGATACTCTAGCGATTTATATGGGTGTCAGCAATCTACCTTATATCCAAAAACAATTGATTGAGCATGGTAAAGATCCAGACACACCTGTTGCCTTCATTCATTGGGGAACGACAGAGACACAGCGCACAGTTACTGCGACGCTTTCTACTATGACGGAAACGGCACGTCTGGAAGAAGTCAAAAATCCGAGTATGATCATTATCGGTGAAGTCGTTCGCTTGCGTGATGAATTACAATGGTTTGAAGAATCCAGTAAAGAACGTCGTTTACACGAGGCGATGGTATGAGAGCTATCTTATATATTTGCCATGGCAGCCGCGTAAAGAAAGGGCAGCAGGCTGCTTTGGCATTCATTGAGAAGACAATGGAAACCGAAGCGGCCCCTATTCAGGAAGCGTGTTTTCTGGAACTCGCTGAACCGTCGATTGCTGAAGGCGTTGCGCGCTGTATCGCACGGGGCGCAACAGAAATTATTGCTATCCCCTTTCTGTTATTACGCGCAGGTCATGCCAACGTGGATATTCCTACTGAGCTTCAGGAAGTTATGATGGATTATCCTGATACTCCTGTTTACTACGGTGATCCAATTGGTGTGGATGAAAGAATGATCAATGTGCTAATCGAACGATTGCATGAAACGACAGAAGTAATTCCTGAGGATGCATGCATTTTATTGATTGGAAGAGGTAGCAGTGATCCCGCTACGCAAGATGATTTTGCAGAAATCAAAAGAATCTTCCAAGAAAAAACTAAACTCCACAATGTCAGTGTCGGTTATCTAGCAGCTTGCGAGCCTTTTTATGAAGATGAACTCGGACGATTACTAGAACATCAGCCAAAGAATTTGTATGTTTTACCGTATTTATTGTTCACGGGTATCTTGATGAAATCAATTGAACGAACACTAAAGAAAACTAAAACAACAACCGCTATTCATCTATGCCCCGAATTAGGCTATGATCCCGTGATTCATGCGATTCTGAATGAAAGGGCCGATGAAGCAACAGAAAGGAAACGTGGTCTCTATGTTCCCCATCATGCTTGAAAACATGGATGAATCAAATATTTTCCTAGTCGGTGGCGGGCACGTCGCATATCACAAAGTACTCAACCTCCATCGTTTCGGTATCCATCCTACCATTATCAGCCCTGAATTCCACCCGTCTTTTGAAGAACTAGAACAACGAGGGACGGTTACACTCATCACGAAAAAAGCACAATGGGAAGACGTTGCAAATGCTTTTCTCACCTTGCTTGTAACGGATGACGAAGCAGTAAATGATTGTCTTGCCAAACAATTAAAAGATGCGGGTAAACTGGTCGTTCACGCTTCCAATCCTTCTTTAGGTACTGCACAGATTCCCGCTGTTATGACACGCGGTAAACTGATCATCAGTGTATCGACAAGTGGCGCAAGTCCTTCATTGGCCAAAAATGTTCGTGACGAAATTGCAGAAACCTATGATGAACGATATGAGGACTACCTGGATTTCCTTGCTGATGTTCGACACTATGTGAAGCTTTACATCGCGGATCGCGCAGAGCGTAGGACATGGCTGAAAGAAGCTATCGAGCCTATTTATCTCCATAATGCAGAAGAGCGGCAAACTCTTATGAACGAACTACAGCAAACCTTTCCGTCAAAAAAGCTCATCAGTTAAAAAAGAAAATAGAATTAAAAGAGATCCTTAATTCACTTACGAATTAAGGATCTCTTTATGTAGTTTTTAATCGATTACTTATTCATGAATGATTTGATTTCTTCTTCAGACATGGAAGAATCACATTTAATATTTACTGTGTCTCCATTTGTGTAGATGAAGCCAGGCACTGTTGGAATGTCGTACTCATTACGGAAAGCAGAAACACCTTTCATGTCAGCATTTTCAATACTGTTAACGTAATAGATATGGGCATCCGTTTCTTTAGCCACTTTGTTTAATTTTTCAACGAATAGTTGGCAGAAAGGACATACGGATTTACCGACATAGATTACAGCCTCGCCGTCCCCTTTTACTAGTTCGTCTGCTCTTGCCGAATCAATTTTATCAAAACCCGCTACATTTTCTTCATAACCCATTTATGATCAATCTCCTTTCATTGTTAGTATTAGTATACCGCATTGTGTAAAGACTCAAACAAATCTGCTTATCGGTTCACCTCCATATACTTTTCAAAGACCCCCATCATACTATCTATTCAAACGGATAGGCGTGGATGATATTCCCCATCCGTCCTGTCGTCGTGATAGCCTGTGATAGGGAATTCACTATTGCTTCTTCAGCCACTTCAGCTGCACTGAGAAAAAGGTCATCCATCTCTAACTTTTTAGATTCACGCGAGTCCATGTTATTCACCCCAAGTTAAAATTTTAAATAAGTAAAGACTTAGTTTCAGACTAGTTTTCTCTATTTTAATCAAAATAAAAAAGGCAGCAAAGTTCTACTACCTTTTCAATCTTGATTAATGACCTAAATAGGCTTTCTTAATCGTATCATCTTGCAATAATTCTTTAGCAGTACCAGAAGCAACTACTTTCCCATTTTCAAGTACATAACCATGATCTGCTACTTTTAATGCTTGTCGCGCATTTTGTTCAACAAGTAAGACTGTGGTACCCGCTTCATTAATCTCTTTAATAATTTTAAATATATCTGCAACGATGATCGGTGCTAGACCCATTGAAGGTTCATCTAGTAAAAGAAGCTTTGGCCTAGACATAATCACTCTGGCAATCGCTAACATTTGTTGTTGTCCACCTGAAAGTGTCCCACCGTATTGTTCTTTTCTTTCTCTCAGAATCGGAAAGCGATCCATCACCTTTTCAATATCCGCGCTAACTTCTGAATCACTTCGGTGATATGCACCCATTTCCAAGTTTTCTAAAACAGTCATTGTTGCCAAAATACCTCTACCTTCTGGAACAAGCGCTAAACCATTTCTTAAAAGCTGGTCCGGTCGACGACCTGTAACGTCTTTCCCTAAATAATGGATAGTACCTTCTTTGGGTTTTAAAAGCCCAGCGATGGTATTCATCATCGTCGTCTTACCAGCACCATTGGCACCTAAAATCGTTACGATTGTCCCTTCTTCTACAGCTATATCTATACTTTTTAACGCTTGAATTTTTCCATAAAAGGTACTGATGTTATCTAGTTTAAGCAAGCTCATCTTCCTCCTCAACCCCGAGGTAGGCTTCAATTACTTCTTTATTATTTTGAATACTGCTCGGTGTACCTTCTGCAATTTTTTTACCAAAGTTCAAAACGATAATTCTACTACAAACACGCATCACGAGTGGCATATCATGTTCGATAAGTAGCACTGTAATATCTAACGTTTGGATTTTTTTAATTAAATTAAATAAATCATTCGTTTCTTTTTCGTTCATCCCAGCTGCTGGTTCATCAAGAAGGATTAACTTTGGTCTACTTGCTAAAGCTCTTGCGATTTCTAATCTCCGCTGCGCACCGTATGAAAGGTTTTTTGCAATTGTTTCTTTATCATCCGCTAAGCCAACAACTTCTAATATCTCATCTGAAGTTGCCAAGACTCTAGCTTCTTCTGCTTTTTGAGCTTTCGTGCGGAAAACACTTTGCAACACATTAGTTTTTAGTCGACAATGATTACCTACCATAACGTTTTCACGTACTGTTAAGTCAGAAAACAGACGAATATTTTGAAATGTACGGCAAATGCCTTTTTCTGTAATTTGATGTGGCTTTAAATTCGAAAGTGGATTACCGACAAACGATATTTCACCAGAACTAGGAGGATACATAGCTGTAATCATATTAAACATAGTCGTCTTTCCAGCACCATTAGGCCCAATTAAACCAAGAATTTCGCCTTCTTCCACTGAAAATGAGACATCGGTTAAAGCTTGGATACCACCGAAGTTTTTACTGATCTTCTTTATTTCCAGCACCATGCTTTTTCTCCCCTTTCTTCTTAGGTCTTAATCGTTTAAATCGGTTCATCATATTCACATCGATAATTCCTTGTGGGCGGAACGCCATCATAAGAACAAGAAGCGCACCATAAATCATAAATCGATATTCGTTGATAAAACGTAAGAATTCCGGCATTGCAGATAAGAACACAGCTCCGAATATGGATCCCCATATCACTTCGCTTCCGCCAAAAATAGAGAAAATCAATATTTCTACTGCTCTATGATAATCAAAGTCTGATGGGCTAATGTACGCCATTAAATGAGCATATAAGGCGCCTGCAAATCCTGCTAACATTGCGCCTTGACCGAAAGCTAATACTTTGTAATAAGTAATATTAATACCCATTGCTTCTGATGCTTCTTCATCCATTTTAATAGCGGAGAAAGCACGTCCAATTCTAGAATTATTTTGTCTCACGAAGAACCAAATGACAGAAATCGTTATAATAAGTAAGACAAAAAAGACAGCTAAACTTATGAACTGGTTGTTTTTCAACCCAAACATATCAGGTTCTATTCCTATAGTTTTACTTACACTAAGTATTTCTCTTCCAAGATGCGGAATGCCTGATAAGCCAATTGCACCGTTTGTTAAACCATCCCAGTTAATGAAAAGAACTCGAACGACTTCACCGAACCCAAGTGTTGCAATAGCGAGATAAACACCTTGCAATCTTAAAGCCGGAATACCGATTAATGTCCCAACAATCCCTGTAAAGATAGCAGCTATAATGACACCGAGTACAAGCGGCATATTATAATTAAGCGTTAGAATAGCTGTTGTGTACGCACCTATACTCATAAAGCCCGCATGACCAAGTGATAATTGTCCTGTTCCAAGCGTTATGTATATGCTAACAGCTAGAATGATATTAATTAAAATAAAAGAAGTAACTTGTAGATAATACGGGTTTATTAATTCGCCTAACATCTAATCAACCCTTTCTCCCAGTTGTAGCTGTTCCAAAGATTCCTTGTGGTCGTACGATTAAAATAACAATGATAGCGATAAACGCAACAGCATCCCGATAACCTGAATCTCCATATGCTACGATAAATGTTTCAGCCATCCCTAAAATCAAACCACCTACCATGGCTCCTCTAACATTACCTAAACCACCTAAAATAATAATAGCTAATCCTTTAAGTCCGAAAGATAAACCCATTTGAGGGTTAACAGAGTTGAAAGCGATTCCCACTAAAATTCCAGCAATTCCACCCATTGCTGATGCAATAATAACAGTTTGCGTTATCGTTTTTTTCGTATTTACACCGAGAAGACTTGCTACTGCTAAGTTTTCCGCGCTTGCACGTAATGCTTTTCCTGCTTTTGTTTTAGATAACCAAAAAGTAAGTCCAAACATTAGTAAAATAGCAATAACGAAAATAATAATTTGAACGTAGTAAACAGTTGTTGATCCTAAAACGAATTTTAATTCTGAAAGTGATGTACGGAATGGTTGGTTGCCTGAACCAAAAAAGTGATGTGCAACGTTCTCAAGAAAAATAGAAACACCGATTGTACTTATTAAAGGCGCAAGATGTGAGACACCTTCTTTCCCTCGTAATGGTCTTAGCGCAAATGTTTCGAGAAAATAGCCTAAAATTCCCGTCACTACAATGGCTACGACAAATGCAATATATAATGGCCAACCCAATATATTCGTGACAACGACGCCCATAAATGCTCCGAACATAAAGATTTCCCCGTGCCCCATGTTTACTACGTTCAACACACCAAATACGAGCGTGTAACCTAGCGCAACAATGACATAGATACTTCCTAATGTTAAACCATTTATTAATTGTTCAATTAGCAATAGTACTCCTCCTTCTTCATTTTCGACTTATATGATTAATCTCATTTTTCGTAAGTCATTTAGGAAAACAACAAGGCTGGGAAAATCCCCAGCCCCTTCCTTGAAAAATTATTCGAATACTACGTATTCATCATCTTCAATAATTAAAACAGTTGGCTCCATAATAATGTCACCGTCTTCATCAAATGACATATTTCCTAGAACGCCTTCAAAATCTTTAATTTCAGCCAGTGCATCACGAATCGCATCACGATCTGCTTCACCAGCATTTTTAATTGCTTCAGCCATTACATAAAAACCATCATATGCTTGTGCTGCGAACTGGTCCGGCTCCATACCGTAAGCCGCTTTATAATCTTCAACAAACTTTTTAACTTTCTCGTTGTCTTTCTTAGCGAACCAAGGAGTTGCAACGATTAAACCATTTGCAGCATCGCCAGCAATTTCAATAACTTCCGGTGAGTTAAAACCATTACCGCCAACGAATGGTACGTCAATTCCCATTTTGCGGGCTTGATCAAGAATTACTGCGCCTTCATTATAAAGAGCAGAAGCTAAAACTAAGTCTGGATTTAGGCTTTTAATTTTTGTTAATTGTGCTTTATAATCAGATTGTCCTAATTGGAAAGTTTCTGTTGTTAAAACTTCTAAATCTAAATCTTCAGCAACTTGCTTCATCGTGTCATATCCTGCTTTTGTGAATACATCATCATTTCCGTATAAAATCGCAACCTTTTTTGCGCCATATTTATCAATAGCTTTCTGCACAGATGCAGGAATTGCTAATGTCTCAGGAATTGAATTTCTGAATACATATTCTCCAAGTTGTGGAATACCTTCAGCTGTGTTTGATGTACCTAGAATCGGAACACCGTTTAAATCTGCTTCTGGTCCAACAATTTGCATTTCAGTACTTAAAGTAGGCCCAATAATTGCATCTACATTTTCTGAGTTCATTAATTTTTGTGCAACTGATAGTGCTTCTTCTTGTTTACCAGCAGAGTCTTCAATTTTCAACTCAATGTCCACTTCTCCAAGTTCAGTAATTTCTTTGTGTGCGAGATTAATTCCGTTTGTAATCGCTTCACCATAACTAGCACCTGGGCCAGTTAAGTATGAAATAACGCCTACTTTTGCTTTTACAACATCACCAGAATCTGCACCTTCAGTATCATCTGTTGATGAGTTTCCACATGCGGCTAACATTACTAATGTGAAAGCCATTAAAACTGTAAACAAGAGTTTACTTCTTTTACTCATACTACCCAGCCCCCTACTTGATTGAAATTTCAATCATCGAGAATTATACAACTCTCAATAATTTGTTAGTTATATCATTTGTCACAACTCTGGTTATCTTATGACTCATCGAACATGAGCTTCTGTTTTCATGTGACAAAATAGTGATATAACTAATATTTTGATTATACCCTATTATTAATAGCATAGGTTGTAATATTTACAATATTTAAAACTATCTATCATATTAGAGATATTTATTTCTTAATTGAATATAATGTAAGTTATTTTGATGAACTGGATTTATCCACTTATGGCTATCTTCGCAGCGAGTTGTTACGGTACAGTCTCTACTATTATTAATCTCGCTATATTAAATGATTTCACTGTTGCAGAAGCGGTGACTAGTCAGTAACTTATTGGTTTTATGTTTGCTCTTTTCATATTTATTATTGTATGTCGAAAAGCAAAAAAAAAGAGGTTGGGACAGAACAGAAAAAACGTAAGGGGAATGAGTCCTTTACGCTTTTTTCTGTTCTATCAGCAAATATTTTTTAGAGTATCAGAATGTACCGGAACGGAGAAAGGCCGACTCCTGAGGGATCAGCGTGCGTCTTGAGACCCTGGACGTAGCAAAGCGAAGGAAGCGGCTCAAGCCACGCCCCTCGGAAAGCGTGCCTTTCGGAGTGCAGGGAAACGCGGTGAGATAGTTATGTCTCAGCCTCCTTTGGATTTCTTATGTCCAAACGCACCCTTAGATGGGATAGTGGTTTAAACTCGTTAATCTGTGTTGCAGCCGGACGCGTGTGCTATGGGCGGGCGGTGAACCACTGATCCTCCCAAAATCACCTGCTGTAGCGAAGATTAACTTAGTAATTACAAATAAATCATGTTACGCAAACCCGCCCGATAGCTGAACCCCGCAAATAGATCTATAAAATTAATAACTTAAAAGTGTTTACAGAAGTATTACTAAATATGAAATAGCTACCATGTAAAGGTAGCCGGTTCTTCAACTAAGCATACATGGTCGTTCGTTTTCCAAGAAGAAATTTCATGGAATTTTCTTACTCTCCTGTAACAATTGAGATTCTCCTGTTCGCTCCCAAGATTCCACAGTTTCATACGCTTGCTTAGGAGAATACCCTTTGCCCACAAGTACCCCCATCAAGATAAACTCTTGAAAAACATGTGTTAAATTGATACCCCTTTTCACATCTTCTTGTGCTTCTTCGACTAAAAACTCTGTGTACCTAATCCAATCGTCAGGAGTTTTTTCTATATTTGATTCATTTTGCACATGACTATTCGTACGATTTTCAGTGTAAAGAAAATTGTACTTTGCGGCATGCTTAAGTTCATCAGTTAATATATCAAATACTATGTCTCGATTTTGACGATCCGGTAGACCTTTTCGTATTTCTCTATACTTTTCTACTGCTTTTAACTCGCCAAAAAGGGCTTGCTGAATTCCTTCTATATAGGAAGCTGGTTTCTTAAAATCCTCTGCAGTTACGTCCATTACTTCTTGACCAGTAAAATCTTTATACATTTTCTTAAACATTAAATTATGTCTAATCTCATCATCTCGAATGGATGAAATTATTTCTTTATCTTCCTGTGTGGGAGCAACAGATATTAAGTACTCATAAAAAAGCCGGTCTTCCTTTTCTCCTTGAACCGCCTCAAACATCAATGCTAATGACTTTTGTAATGCTTCTGGATCGTATCCTTGATATATACTGTTCCCTAAATAGTACACAATTGTCCCCCTTATATATATTTTCATTCTTATCGTATGGGGTAAATTATGAATTGGTTACTAGTAGCCCATCTATTCTAAAGGTACCTCAATACCGTTAATACCCAAATTACCTAATATTACAGCACCCATAACAATGCCAGCACAGCACCATAATAATAATATCGATAACCATCTTACTAAATGCAATATTACATAAAATCGTTTATCGAGAACAAGAATTCTAAACTCTCTCCTTAATCAACCATATATGTACAATTCACTTCTACACAATATTTCATTACATAAAAAAAACAGCTAGTTTTCACCCTAGCTGCCCTACTTATTTAATCACACCGTATGGAAATTCGTTCCGTCGGTAGTTTCTTCCACAATGCCAGCACGAATTACAAAGTCACCAAAGTGTTCCCCATCATTGCGTTCTTTCGCATAACGCTTTAATATAGGTCCTAATTCACCTAATATCTCTTCTTCACCAATATTCTCACGGTAGATCTTACTCAGGCGTTGCCCCGAAAAACCGCCACCTAAGTACATATTATACTTGCCTGGTCCTTTACCAATGAATCCGAGCTCTGCAATCGCTGGACGTGCACAGCCATTTGGACAACCCGTCATACGCGTCACGATTTCTTCATCTCCAAGCCCTGCTTCATCTAACAAGCCTTCGATTTTCGTGATCAATGAAGGTAGATATCGCTCTGCTTCTGCCATCGCCAACCCACATGTCGGCAGCGACACACATGCCATGGAGTTTCTACGTAATGCTGACTGCTCAGCTGATGACTCTAATCCATACTTCGCAATGATTTCTTCTATATTCTCTTTATTTGAAGCCGCTACATCACCTAATACTAAGTTTTGATTCGGACTCAAACGGAAATCACCTGTGTGGATTTCTGCAATTTCACGAAGTGCGGTCATCAGTTTATAGTTTTCCGTATCACGCACGCGACCGTTTTCAATGAAGAATGTATAATTCCAGTGTTCATTTTCAGCTGGTATCCAACCATAGCGATCGCCATTATGATCGAAGTGATAAGGGCGTGATTCTTCTAATTCCCAGCCAAGACGACTATGAAGTTCTTCAATTAACCAATCAAGTCCACGAGAATCAATCGTGTACTTGAATCGCGCATACTTTCGTACAGAGCGATTTCCGTTATCACGTTGGATCATCATCAAATGCTTCGCTACTTCTACCACTTGATCTGTAGGTATGAATCCAATTAGACGGCCTAACTGAGGATAGGTCTGCTCGTCGCCATGTGCCATTCCCATACCGCCACCAACTGCCACGTTAAAACCGACTAGTTTTTTGTCTTCTACTATAGCAATCAATCCAATATCTTGGGAGAATACATCGATATCATTCATTGGAGGAACTGCAATACCAATCTTGAACTTTCTCGGTAAGTACGTAGCACCATATATAGGTTCCACCTCTTCCCCTGCTGTATCCACAACCTTTTCCTCATCCAACCAAATTTCATGATAAGCCGTTGTTTGTGGCAATAAGTCTAAGCTTAATCGCTTCGACCACTCATAGACTTCCGTGTGAACCGATGACTGATTCGGATTTGGGCTGCACATGACGTTTCGGTTGACATCACCACAAGCTGCGATGGAATCCAGTAATGCATCATTCATTTCCTGGATATTCTTTTTCATATTCCATTTTAAAATACCGTGCATTTGGAACGCTTGGCGTGTCGTTAATTTTAATGTGCCATTACCATATTTATGTGCCAATTTATCCATAACAAGCCATTGTTTTGGCGTAGCGAAGCCAGCTGGTGTCCGCACGCGGATCATGAACTGATAGGCTGGCTCTAGCTTTTGACGCTGTCGCTCGACCCGCAGATCTCGGTCATCCTGCAAATAACTGCCGTGGAACTTCATCAGACGGTTATCATCATCTGGAATTCCTGAACTGATAGAATCATTCATCGTTTCAATGAGATTTCCTCGCAAGTAATCACTTTCAATTTTAATTTCTTCTACATCACTCGGTGCTCCATCTTGTATATGGATCGGTTTTGTTGTTGAAGACACGCTTCCACTCCCCTTCAAATTACTTAATAGACGTCTCTCTGATAGCGTTTTTCTTGAACTAACTGTGTTATGAATTGTTCGGCTTCTTCAAGTGATTTATCGCCTTCTTGCTGAAGGATTTCCAGCAAAGTCGCGTGGACGTCTTTTGCCATGTTCTGTTCATCACCGCATACATAAATCACTGCACCTTCTTCAATCCATTGATACAGTTCTCGACTCGCTTGTTTCATACGATGCTGCACATATACTTTTTCATCCGTATCACGTGAAAAAGCTACATCGAGACGTGTTAACATGCCATCCTTCACGTAATTTTGCCACTCAGTCTGATAATAAAAATCGGTCACATAATGCTGATCTCCAAAGAACAACCAAGACTTTCCTTCCGCTCCTGTTTCACTACGTTCTTCAATGAATGAACGGAATGGCGCGATACCCGTCCCTGGCCCTATCATAATGATGGGTGTTTCCAAATTAGCAGGCAAACGGAAATTATCATTTTTATGAATATAGATGGGTAATGTATCTCCCGGTTCAAGGTTTTCTGCACATTGGATAGAGCAAACGCCTTGTCTATCGCGGCCATGCGCTTCGTAACGAACAACACCAATTGTCAGATGGACTTCTTCAGGATTCGCTTCTAGGCTACTAGCAATTGAATATAATCTCGCGGGCAATTTACGAAGAATCCCCACCAGTTGTTGTTCTGAAGCTTCTACTGGTCCGAAGTCCGTTAATGCATCGTATACATCCCGTCCATCAACATACGCACGTAGTTCATCCGCATTTTCTTTATTTACAATTCGTTTCAACTCTTCCGACTTGGAGTAAGTAGATAGTTTTTCAAGTAGCGGTTTAGTTACTACGGTAATCTCTAAGTGATTCAGTAAAGCAATACGTAAAGCACGGCGTTCTCCTTGCGAGTTGATTTCAACCGTTTCTTCTGCATTCCAATTACCTAGACTAATAATCTTATCGACTAAGTCGGAATTATTTGTTGGAAAAATCCCTACACTATCTCCTGGTTTATATGTCAATCCAGAACCTTCCAATGAAATTTCTATATGACGCGTCTCTTTATTTGAACCTCGACCGTTTAGGTTAATATTTTCAAGTACTTCTGCTTTAAATGGATTTGTGCGTGAGTACTGAGTGGAGGATGAAGCTTCAACTTCTACACTAGCTGCCGCTGATTGGCCCCCCGTATGAATTTCCAATGAGACTTCCACTGCCGCTAACCACTGTGCTGCAGGCTCATCATAATCCAAATCACACTCTACACGCGGTGCTAACTGAATAGCACCGAGTTCGGCTAGTTTCTGATCAAAATCAGCACCTGTCTTACAGAAAAATTCGTACGAGCTATCGCCCAGTGCCAATACAGAATAATGAAGATGATCTAGTTTTGGCGCACGTTTACCATGCAAGAACTCAAAGAATGGTAAAGCTGTGTCAGGTGGATCTCCTTCTCCATGTGTACTGATGACCAGCAATAGGTTTTCAATTTTCTTCAGATTATTTGGTTTAAAATCATTCATGGACTGGATTGTTACATTAAAAGATTGTTCTTTTAACTTGGCAGCTGCTCGTTCTGCTATTCCCTGTCCGTTACCTGTTTGTGATCCGTAAAGAACAGTTATTTCTTTTATCGCTGTCGGAACTTCGATGGCGGGACGTTCTAACACAGCGACGCCAGCCGATGGTACTGAAGCTGAACTGACAGCTGTTAAATAACCACTCAACCAACTTTGCTGTGTTTCTGTAATGTTCGGTAATAAACGATTGAGCAATTCTACTTGTTCTTCACTAAAAGGACTGTTCGATACTTGTAACGCCATATTCATCACCCTCGCAACCTCTTATTGTATTTTTATTATGGCTTAATGTTGTAGAAAATCTGACTAAACTGACAACTTTTTTAAGATGGTTTCATTGTATTATGATTATTCCTATTAGTCAAGTAGGTATTTAATATAGAATGAATTGACAGTTTCCGAGTAGTGATTTGTGCTTCGCAAGAGACGTGTTCCCTACGTACTCACTAGTTAAACTACTACATCTATCAAACATAAACTTTGAACTTAGATATACGTAAAAAAGAATGCCCTGTTGAAGTGAAGTAACTTCTAGGACATTCTCGTTTAGTTAATTCGATAGTTTTACGTTAGTGTGCTTACCTGTTCTTCGTATCCAAGCAGCTACTAAGATGAGGATTAGTAAACCGAGTTGTGCCATAATCGTTTCATAGGTCGGATAAAAACCAATTAAGTCAATTATCGGCAATCTGGGTTGTACCGTTGTGTTGATCACGTTCGTCAACTGCAACGTATGCAGACTGACACCAATAATCTTGAAAGCCAGTACGTAGATCAAAATCGTCGCTACTGCAAAGAAGCGATGGATCGGAATACGATGGCTGAGCTTCATGAAGACGACCGCAACGATCGCCAATATGATAATAGCTAGCAATATCCCCATCACAAATTCCAGAGTAGACATTTTCGGCGCAATTCCTGCATAGAAGACAATCGTTTCCGCACCTTCTCTAAATACAGAAAGGAAACTGACCGATGCCATGGCGAATACACTACCTTTTGAAATTGCTTGACCCATTTGCTTAGATATATATCGATTCCACGAGGCGATATTAGATTTTTGATGCATCCAAATGCCGACACCAATCATTAGTGCAGCAGCTACTAGTCCAACATAACCTTCCATTATTTCACGGTCATTACCAATCGTGAGAGATTGCAATACCGTGGACATCATGATCGCTACTACCATACTAAGCATCATGCCAGCACTTGCTCCAACAAACACCCATTTACGCATAGCTTGTTGATTAGCACTAGTTAAGAATGATAATAGTGCCATAATAATCAGCAATGCTTCGAGACCTTCACGTAATAAAATCAGTGCAGAGTCCCAAAAACTGAAACTATCATTTGTTTGCAGTAAGGCAATCTGTTGTTTGAAATTTTGTAACTGACGATCGGCATTTTTAAGATCATAACCACTATTTGACAATTGTCCAATCATCAAAGGTAGTTCATTTTCAAGCTCTGTATAAAGAGAGGCATTTTTCGTACGCACTTCCCCTTCTATATTCGGCCAAATTTTAATGAACTCACTCAATGATTTCTTCGCGTTATCAAGCTCTCCATTTTGTAAGAAGTCTGTGCTTTCATCTAACAGTGCAATCAATGTGGTCAAAGAATAGTCTTCAGTCGCTGTCTCTTTCAACGTCCCCTCGACAAACTGATCTACCGTGACAGTTAATTCATCAAATTGTGTCCGCAACATATTAAGGTCAGGTTCTTCCTCCGCCAACGTGATTCTCATGAATGCCATAGCCGTTTCAATTGCACCATACGCTGAAATACTTTGCTCTCGCACTGGACGTTCATTGCGTGTCCAAGTAGAAATGAACTGTTGATTGGCTTGTTCGATTTCTTCAAGTGAACCCGACTCAATTGATAATCGCAAGTCCGCGAGCGACGATTCCATCGCTTTTCCAAACTTCTCACGTTCCGCTTGTTCGTCAACTGGATTTTCTGACATTTCCAATTCATGTACTGCTTTAGATAATGAACTCAATAACACTCCGCGTGTTTCCGAGTCAGCTTGTATTGCTTTTTTTAACGTTTTATCGATTTCTTTCGTGTACCGCGAACTCTCCAGATTCTGTTGTTGCCAAATCGTTTCGAATTCTCGTAAAGATGTCAGTGCTTCTGCATCGTTCGATTTCTTAGTTTGCATAATCGAATCACTAATGGAAATATAGAGGTCACTATAATTTGTTTCCGTTTCAGCGAACGCTGGACGGATTGGCATGAATAGAACGATTAACATAACTGCAATCCATTTATATAATTGAGAAGAGTGAGTCACCGATAAAGCCTCCCTTTTGAATCCCAGGGAAGCAGGCGAATAGCGCACTGCCGCGATGAGTAATATATTCATTTAATTTATCTTCACGACCAAAACTATTTTGGATTGCGATAAATTGTTCGGGATCTTTTTGGAACGAGATGAACAATAAACCTGCATCAAATGTACCTGTTGAATCCATAACGCCCGAACTATAGGAGAATGATCGACGTAAAATTTTCTTTTTGGATTTCTTAGCCAACCGCACATGGGAAGTTTGGGAGATAACATACTCACCATTTGCATCTTTTTCATCCAAGTCTACTTCGTCCGTTTCTTTTTCTTTACCTATTGGCGCCCCCGTATCACGATGACGGCCAAATGTAGCTTCTTGTTCCCGCAAAGCTGTTCTGTCCCATGTTTCTAAATGCATCTGAACTCGACGGACAGCCATGTACGTACCATTGGTCATCCAACTTTTTGATTGACCAGCAGCTATCCAAGCGACTTCATTCATTTCAGCTTCTTTAGATCCATTAGGATTAACTGAACCATCTTTAAATGCAAATAAATTTCTTGGTGTTTCTTTTTTCTTCCCTTTCATTGGATAGGAATTAAAACCTGCTTGTGTCCATTTTAATGACACTTTCCCTGAAGCTATACGCACTAAGTTTCGAACTGCATGGAACGCAACTTGCGGATCATCTGCACAGGCTTGAATACAAATATCTCCACCCGTATAAGTTGGATCTAGTTGATCTTTCGGGAAGTGCGGCAAATCTTTCAGTTCAGAAGGCTTTTTTGATGCTAAGCCTATAGATTCTTTTTCAAATAGTGACGGACCTACACCAAACGTCAACGTTAAATTGGAAGCATCCAATCCGACTGCTTCTCCTGTATCTTTTGCCGGAATGAGCATATTAGAAGTCTGACCATCAATCTGTTCACCATTCATCATGCGAACAGCAATGGGAGTCCACGTTTTAAATAGATCCATTAATTCTTGTTGTGAATGTACCAAGACATTTAACGAAGCAAAATATACATAACTTTGGCATTCAGTCGCAATTCCGGATTGGTGCTTTCCATAGAAATTAATCTTGTTTTTTGAGAGTGGATTATCTTCTTCCTCTACCATTCCGAATACTTTGAGAACACTGCCAAGACCTGATGCTCCGATCGCTACACCTGCTGCACCTGCTCCTGTATACTTCAGCATTTGACGACGTGAAATTTTCTTTTCATAGAATTTCTCTTCCGTTTGGTCCGTCATAGTATCACTCCGTTACGATGCCCATCATACTTAATGGTTCACCTAATTGATTTACCGCTTCTGATAGCGATTTTGTATCTTCTTTTGTTAGTTCTTCATACGATATATAGCCGCCATTTCCATCTTCATATTCAGCAAGTAGACTATTGATTGTTCGGAATTTAGTTTCAAGTTCATCGACTAGTTGCTGATTTTTCTCTGCCATCTTATCCTTTAGAATTTCATAGATTTTTTCTGCACCTTCAATATTTGCTTTAAAATCATATAGATCGGTGTGAGAATAAATTTCTTCTTCACCAGTTATTTTAGAAGTAGAAACTTCATTCAGTAAATCGACTGCTCCCGTGATCATCAAGTCAGGTGATACTTCAACTGTTTCTACTCGTGCACGCAGTTCCTTTGCATCCTTAAGTAATTGATCCGCAACATCTGCGTACCCTTCGGTTGTATTCTCCATCCATAGACCGTACTCGATTTTATGATAGCCAGACCATTCTTCTTCTCCTTGCCCCTCTTCTTGAACATCTGCAAGGCGTGCATCGATTCGTGGATCTAAGTCCCCAAAGCTTTCTGCAATCGGTTCAGAGCGTTCAAAATACATTCTAGCAAGAGGATAGATTTTCTTTGCTTCTTCTATATCTCCCGCTTTAACAGCTGTGACGAATTTTTCTGTGCCCATAACGAATTCATCCATTTGTTCAAGCGCAAACTCTTTATACGCATCTGTTTCAACAGTTAAGTCGACTTCTTCAGTTGCTGCTGGTGCTTTTCCCGTAGATTCTTCAGCTGCTCCACAACCTGATAGTAAAATTCCTGTTGTTAAAACGAAAGCTGTTACTATTTTTTGTTTCATATTTATTCCTACCTTCCAAAGTTTAGTTTTCTGTTATCAATGATAATCGTTCTCAAGTGAATGTCAATAGGAAATTAAAGGAGAAATATGTATCTTTCTAGTATTTATTGTATTTTTAGAAAATATACGAGATACTATATTTAACTAGATAATTCCTGTTAGGATATTTTCATCCTTGATATTCTGTAACATATAATGTATTAATCAGTCTACTTAGTAACTATTATGAAAGGAGGGAATTAGTATGAAAAGAACAGTTAGTAAGCAACAATTCACTTTCTTGCAACAAGAGTTTTCTTTTCTACAACAGCAAGGCAAAATGAAAGAAGCAGATGTCAACGAAATGCTCTCGCTATATGAATCTAAGGGTGGCACTAATTTCGTGAGAATCTTGCTGGCTTTTGGGGCTATATTAGTGGGGATAGGCATACTGAGTTTTATCGCAGGTAACTGGGCTGGACTAACGCCTTTCTTTAAGTTTGGATTAATTGTCGTTGGCATGATCTTGGCATACATCGCAGGATACAAGCTTGAAAGCAATTACGAAAGAACGTCCCGCAGTATGCATTATATAGGAGCTGCCATTTTTGGAGCCGGGATATTTCTAATTGGTCAGAGCTTTCATTTACAACATACCGTATATACAGATTTCCTATTATGGGGTATCGGAATCTTGCCACTTGCCTATTATTTAAAAGATCAATTGCTCGCTGTGTTTGCAAGTGCATTCTTTATTATCTACAGTTTTAGTGCTTTCTCTGCCTATGAAGTTGGAAGCTTTGGTCCTTTCTGGTTGCTACTATTGATTCCTCTACTATTTTGGATGAATGAAACACGATTCGGAAGAAAAAGCTCATTGTTTGTTATGAATGTATTGCTTAGTGCGGCTTTTATCGTCAATATGCTAGAATTCTTCCATATTGAGGAATGGATTTCCGTATTGATTGTCTTTGTATTAGGCGTACTTCTTGCACTCGCACCTTTTCAACATTATCGTACAGAGTCCTCTTGGACGGGTTCCGTACTATTTGGAATTACGGGTATTATGCTGACTTTCCCGTTCATATGGAATGATTTACGATTTGGTGATGCTGTACCTTATATCTTCACCGCTGTATTCATTATCTTATTGATTTATCTTCTAAAGAAAGACAGTTTACCTGCTATTTTGATCACGTGTGCGTTAATCTACCGTTATTACACGGATATCACATATGACTTCATGCCAAAGTCATTGTTTTTCATCGTAGGCGGTTTGCTGTTGATTGGCTTTGGATTCTGGTTTGAAAAATCAAGACGAGAGACGGTGAAACGTCATGAAGAATAAACGGAATCTATTTCTTGTTGCTTTAATAGTCCCAATTATCCTTCTCCTAGCGATGACTTGGAAGCCTTTATATACAATGAATACAGGTAAAACCATCACATTGGAAACAGTACCTGTCGATCCGCGCGACATTCTTTATGGTGATTATGTTAGTCTCCAATTTGCGATTGAAGAATTCTCCAAAGAAAGACTTGATCCGGCGCTTATTAAAGAATTCTCCAAACATGATACTGGTAAATTGACGGTATATGCCGTTTTAGAACAAGATGAAGGAAATTTATACGGGTTGAAGACCGTTACACATAAGAAACCAAGTGACGGTCTATTTTTAAAAGGAGATATGTATTATTACGGCGAACACAGTATCGATGAAAATCAAATGTATTTCGCAAACTTCCTTCCCGATCGTTTCTATGTAGCTGAGAATACGGGTATGCAGTTAGAGGATTTATCACGCAAAGGTCAATTGCTCGCAGATATAAAAGTTCGTGATGGCTTTGCTGTGTTAGAAGATGTACGACCTAAATAGGTCACTTTATCAAAGTAGCGGAAGCCGTTGCTGGAGGTCGTGGAATACACGATTTCTAGCAACGGCTTTTTAGTTTAGTATTATTTTTGAAGATAGTGAGAAATCGACTGTTGGATGTAGGGCAGTTCATATAGTTCATTCTCAAGAAATACATGATAGTATCACGATATCGCTTGTTTTTAGGCATTTTCTCACAAAGACTTGAATTTGTAACTATTTATTCTGTTTATATACTATTCAAAACTCCTACTTTTACGTATAATTTAAGTAATTCACTAAAGGAGCTGGAGCTGAACTTGAAGCCTATTTCAAAATTAGCATCAAAAATTTTTGTCGTAGTCCTCTTTGTCATGGCCATTGCTGCAGGTGCCACTTGGAACTATTTACAATCCACTGGGGGAAAAGAAGTTTCTTTTGCCCAGATGGAAAAACTGATTGGTGAACAATCAGATGCTAGTGTCTTATTAAACGAAACAGCCAAAGGTAAATTATCAATCATTATAGATAACACAACATACAGCACGATGGTGCGTCCACAGAGTACATTAGTGGATGACTTGGTACAGAAATATAATGTAACTTATCAATATAAAGCAGCAAGTTCGATGGGTAGCTGGATTTTTGGTGGGCTTGTCCTGGCAGCTCTTTTGACACTTTTCATTCTGCATAAAAAAGGCAAGCTCAATATTGGTGCGTCGGCTATGAAGCATCAAGCGTCAAAAGCGACTCCTCTTCCTGATATTACAATGGACAATATTGGTGGAATCCCTCAAGAAATGAAAGAAGAAATCCTCCAAACGTTAGAAGTATTCAAAAACCCTGAAGTTGCAAATGAAATGGGCATTGCATTGCCTCAAGGTATTTTACTATATGGACCTCCGGGAACAGGTAAAACATTACTAGCTCAAGCTATCGCAAAAGAAATAGGAGCTACTTTTTATTCTTCTAGCGGAGCAGCCTTTACAGAATTATTTGTAGGTGTTGGAGCTTCACGGGTACGTACACTTTTTGAAAATGCCCGCAAACAACGCCCTGCTGTTATCTTCATAGACGAAGTAGATGCATTGGCTGGAAAGAGAAAAGAACATGGTGGAGAAGAATCGGAAAAGACGTTAACCGAACTACTTGTTCAACTTGACGGTGGTAATGATAATGACGGTGTGTTATTCATTGCAGCTACGAATCGAAAAGATATGCTGGATGATGCCTTCTTACGTCCAGGACGTATCGACTTTACGTTTCACGTTCAATTGCCAGATACAAAAGGACGTCGCGAAATTATCGATATCCACACAAACGGCAAAACGTTGGCTCCTAATGTAGCAGCGTCTCTCGATACACTTGCAGACAGCACGTCAGGTTTTTCTGGTGCAGAAATAAGCAGCTTGTTCGAAACAGCCAGCCGCCGTGCCATTCGCGAAGGTCGGAAATTAATCGAGAAGCATGATTTGGATTTTGCAATTGACCGGACAATCCTTGGAAATACAGCACGCACATTAAGCGACCAAGAAACGAAGCGTCGTGTAGCCATTCATGAATCCGGACACGCCATCGTCGCTGCTCTTACAAAGCCAGGTTCGGTTAGAAAAGCAACCATTATTCCAAGAGGTCAAGCACTCGGTTATGTAGCCCCAATTCAAAAGGAATTGCATTTATCTACAGCTAGCGAATTGCTCGACCAAGTCAGTATGATCCTAGCAGGTGGCATTGCAGAGCGTCTATATTTGGGTGAGCATAGTATCGGCGTTGGAGGCGATGTGGAACAGGCCAAGGATATTCTTGAGCGTATGGTGAATACGGGTTTGTTCCAAGAAGGATTTTCTTTACTCTTCAATAAAGCGGAAAAAGAAGAAAAAATGCAAATGCTATTTAACCAAGCTGCAAAAAAAACAGAAATGCTCATTAAAGAGCATGCATATCAATTTGAAGAGTTAGTCAATGCACTATATAAAGAAGAAACACTTGAAGGTGATGAAGTACAGCGCATCGTCGAGTTATCGACTTCTAAAGATGCGGTAGTATTTATCTGATAGCAAAACAGCGATCATCTGGATGATCGCTGTTTTTGTTTTGCGTTGGTTAAAGGCGCTTCTCTAACTTCATAGGCCATCCATCTTTGATTCGCAATGAAATCAACGGTTCCGGAACGGGCGCATGTGGTCGCACATTACGGAATATAAACTTCTTATAAAGTACCGATATGATCAATGTCGCTTCGAGCATCGCAAATCGCGAACCGATGCAACTGCGGGAACCGCCACCAAATGGAAAATAACTAAATGGCGCATACTTATTACCTGCTGCAAACCGATCCGGGTCAAATGCACCAGGATTCGGGAACACCTCTTCATTTCGATGAACCGCATACGGACAGATCATAAACGTGCTTCCCTTTTTGAAAGTTCTTCCAAACATCTCAACAGGTTCGTTAAGTTCGCGATAAATCAACCAAGCAGGTGGATAAAGACGCAAGCCTTCTTCAATAACTTGCTGTGTATATGGTAATTCCCGCATCCAATTAAATGGACTCCCTGTCATGTCCGCAGTATTCAATTCGACCAACAAACGTTTCTCTACTTTTGAGTGCCCCGCAATTTCAGCAAATAACCAGCCCAATAAGTTCGCTGTTGTTTCATGTCCCGCAAGCAACATCGTCATCATCTGATCACGCACTTCTTTATCTGACAATTTGTTTCCATCCTCGTCTGTCACCGCCATCATCAAGCCCAGCAAGGAATCTTTAAACCACCCAGGGTGCTCTTTTGCAGCAATTAACACATCGCTAATCATTGCTTCAAGTGTCTGGATTGCTTCCTTATGCTTCAAATTGGCTTTAGTCGGAACAGAAGCTGGAATCATCACAGGACTAAATAAAATTTTGATACTTTGCTCAATCGTTGTCGTGACGGCGTCCGCAAGCTCTTTCTCTTCTGCCGAGACATCTGTCGAAAACATTGTTCGTGTAATGATTGATAATGTCAACCGCATCATAACCGTGTGTATATCTACTTCCTCTTCATGTTCAAGTCGATCGACTAACTTCTCCGTTTCGTCAATGATGGAATAGGCATAGCGTTCCAGTACCTCTTTATAAAACGCTGGTTGAATATATTTCTTCTGCTTCGCATGCCGCTCACCTTCCGTCGTCAGTAGACCTTCTCCCACTGTTCTTTGCAACACGGTCGTTGTTCGTCCTTTAATAAATGACTGATCTTGACGAATCAAGATTTCCCGAATAGCTTCAGGACTGTTGACCACAAATGTTGGGGAAATGCCCGTCTTCAATGAAATCACATCACCAAGCGGCTCTACTCGCATAAAGAAAGCAATCGGATCACGTACGAATTCCAAATAGTTCTGTAATCGTGGTGTCGCAATATCTTGTACAGTGACCATGAACTCTCCTCCAAAATTATCATAATGTATTACTTCTCCATCTCCTGTATGTATGCAGTATTTCTGGATATGCTAGTAAAAAGGAGGTGGGTCAATTGGCAAAAGACGTATTATGTGAAGTAACGAACTGTCATTTTTGGGAATCGGGTAATCAATGTGGTGCAGATGAAATCAAAGTGATCTCTCGAAAAGGTAAAAAAGCAAAAGACTCAGCCGAAACAGATTGTGGTACGTTCCTTCCAAAAGGATGATCCGCTACGCAGCAGCCACGCTTTTATGCTTGGCTGCTGTTTTATTGTACTACCGGTAAACATCACTACTCAGTTCACGACAATCACTTTAACTTAAACGTAGCAGTACAATGAGCAACTAACTCGTCCTTCTCATTGAATAGTGTTCCTTCAACCAAAGCTGTAGAGCGTGTTCTATTAATAATGGCAGCTTTTGAATAAACCGCTTCCTGAACGACTGGCTTTAAGAATTGCGTTGTCATTTGAATCGTCATAACATCATTTGCACCCATTGAACGACAAAGCATTCCCATCGTCGTATCGAGAACGGACATATACATACCACCGTGAATAGTTCCGCGTACATTATCATAATCTTGACGATATGGTAAATATAATTCCACATGACCCGCTTCTAATTTTTGTGTCTGCAGACCAGCAAATTTCCAAAAAGGGCTTGTTTCGAAATCTTGTCGAACTTGTTCTAAATATTCCACTGTTGTATCGTTCATTTCATTACCTCCAGAAAATGTAGTAATTGTTTTATATACCATATCGTAAAGACGTTCTGCCGACAATTCAAAGCATTTTATCATTTGCTATAAAAACGCTGTTTTCTAATATTTTTCAATAAAAAGTATATATTTTTTATTCTTTTTCCTTTATAATGAAATCAATTTCATAAGTTTTTTAATTTAGGAAGAGTACTTGAGCATTATGCCAATCCAATCACCTGTTATGTAATGGAATAGAATACATCCCTATTCTTATATCAACAAGCGAAACAGAGTAAAGGTCCCTCTCCAATCTGTCATGTTTGTATTATTTCATGTGGATTGGAAAGGGGCTTTTTTATGTGAATATGCTTATAAACACTTTATTTGGAAAGGACGGATGTTACGGTTGGAAAATAAGCTGAAGCTCTACGGCTTTAACAACCTCACCAAAACTCTTAGCTTCAACATTTACGATGTGAGCTATGCAAAAAGTAGAAGAGAGCAAAGTGAGTATATCGCCTATATAGATGAGCAATACAATTCGGAACGGTTAACGAAGATCCTCTACGATGTCACAGAGATGATTGGTGCACATGTATTGAATGTCAGTAAACAAGATTACGACCCACAAGGCGCTAGTGTAACGTTGATGATTTCAGAGGAAAAGTTCCCTGCATCACAAATTGATCCTTCTTGTAATCAAGGTGCGATTCCCATCTTGCCGGATAAAGATTCTGTCGTCAGTCATTTAGACAAAAGCCACGTGACCGTCCATACGTATCCCGAATATCATCCCGATAACTCCATTGCGACATTTCGAGTTGATATAGATGTGTCGACATGTGGAGAGATTTCTCCATTGAACGCGCTCGACTACCTGATCGGAAGCTTTGATTCGGATATTATTACCGCGGATTATCGTGTGCGTGGATTTACACGGTCAGTCGACGGCAAAAAACTCTTTATGGATCATGCAATTACATCCATTCAAGACTTCATTGACGAGAAAACATTGCAAAAGTATGATGCGATCGATATAAATGTTTACCAAGCGAATATCTTCCATACAAAATTACTCATTAAAGAGATTGATTTACAAGATTATTTATTCAACAAAGATGTTTCAGAATTACCGCCAAAAGAACGCCTTCAAATCTCTCATAATCTTCGCAAAGAGATGATTGAAATCTACAGCGGTTCCAACGTCTATGAAAACGAGTGAGGAGAGACCATTGAAATTATCACAACATCGCGTTCCTATTATGGAAGCATTGCAGCAATATCAAGAAGCACGTGTCGTTCCTTTTGATGTGCCCGGACATAAACACGGTCGTGGCAATAAGGAGCTTGTAGATTTTCTCGGGGATACTTGCTTACAACACGACGTGAATTCCATGAAACCTCTTGATAATTTATGTCACCCCGTTTCTGTCATACGGGAAGCTGAAGAGTTGGCTGCGGACGCGTTTGGCGCGAAGCACGCTTTCCTGCTCGTGAACGGGACGACCTCTGCCGTACAAGCAATGGTCATGACTGCTTGTAAAGCGGGTGAGAAAATTATCATGCCGCGAAATGTTCATCGCAGTGCAATCAATGCCTTGATCTTAAGTGGTGCTATTCCCATCTATGTGAATCCAGGAGTACAGAAAGAACTTGGCATTCCACTCGGCATGGCGGTGGAGGAAGTAAAGAAAGCAATCATGGATCATCCCGATGCAAAGGCAATTCTCATTAATAATCCGACTTATTATGGGATCTGCTCCAATATGAAAGCCATTACTGATCTAGCACATGCACACGGTATGTTGGTGTTAGTGGATGAAGCACACGGTACGCATTTTTATTTTAATGATAAATTGCCTGCTTCGGCAATGTCCGTCGGTGCGGATATGGCTTCTATTAGCATGCATAAATCAGGTGGATCTTTAACGCAAAGCTCATTTTTATTAATCAACAATGAAGTAAGTGAAGGCTATACGCGACAGATTGTTAACTTGACGCAAACTACGAGCGGTTCTTATCTATTGATGTCGTCACTAGATATTTCACGTAAGAACCTGGCACTACACGGGCAGGAAATCTTCGATAAGGTGATCACGATGGCGCAGTATACACGTGATGAAGTCAATCAGATCGGCGGCTACTATGCATATTCTAAAGAGCTAATCAACGGCGATACTATCTATGATTTCGATGAGTCCAAATTGTCGATTCATACGCGCCAAATGGGATTGGCTGGCATTGAAGTGTATGATATTTTACGCGATGAATACGATATCCAAATCGAGTTCGGTGACGTAGCGAATATCCTGGCTTATATTTCAGTCGGAGACCGTACACTGGATCTTGAACGATTAGTCGCAGCACTAGCAGAAATAAACCGGCGTTTTAAAAAGGATCCTGGTACTTTATTCGATCATGAATATATCAATCCTCAAATTGTTCAATCGCCTCAACAAGCATTTTACGCAGATAAAGATACATTATTGTTATCTGAGTCTTCGGGACATGTGGCAAGCGAATTCGTCATGTGCTATCCACCTGGCATTCCAATTGTGGCACCCGGGGAACGAATCACAACCGAGATAATTGAATACATCAATTATTGTAAGGATAAGGGTTGTTTCTTAACCGGTACCGAGGATGCAAAAGTTGATTGGATTAATGTAGTAAAGGAGGACGTTCGATGAATCTATGGTTTACTGAAGATCATTCACCTCACACACGCTTTTCTTTTCGCGTCGAAGAACATCTATATACTGCGACGAGTGAATTCCAGAAAATTGATGTCTTCCAAACGACAGAGTTTGGTAAAATTTTGACATTAGATGGTTATGTCATGGTGACAGAGAAAGACGAATTCATTTATCACGATATGATTGTTCACGTGCCGATGGCTACCAACCCATCCATTCAAAACGTGTTAGTTATCGGTGCAGGTGATGGTGGTACCGTACGCGAATTGACGCGCTATCCATCGATCAAACAAATCGATATGGTGGAGATTGATGAGCAAGTTGTGAAAATATGCCAGAAGTTTTTACCACAAACCGCAGCTCAACTGACTGATCCGCGCGTTACACTTTATTTTGAAGACGGTCTGAAATTCGTCCGTCAGCAAGAAAATGCCTATGATTTGATCATTGTCGATTCCACCGATCCATTCGGCCCAGGTGAAGGTCTCTTCACGAAAGAGTTTTATGGCAATTGCTATAAAGCTTTGAATGAACAAGGCATTCTTGTGAATCAGCATGAAAGTCCATTTTACACCGAAGATGCACGCGGTATGCAGCGTGCACATAAAAGTATTATGGGGTTCTTTCCCGTTTCCAAAGTCTATCAAGCACATATTCCAACCTATCCATCGGGGCACTGGCTGTTCGGATTTGCTTCCAAGAAATATGACCCGATAGAAGATCTGGATGCTGATGCATGGAATACACTTGGTCTGCAAACAAAATATTATAATACAAAACTTCATGTCGGCTCATTCGCCTTGCCGAATTATGTTAAGGAGTTGCTGACCCATGCTAAATAAAAATATAGAAACATTTTTAGGGTTCGAAGCAGACTACGAGGAGGCATCATTCGTAATTTTCGGTGCCCCATTTGATTCCACCACATCATTTCGTCCTGGTACGCGATTTGCCAGTAAAGCGATGCGAAGCGAATCATTCGGTCTTGAGACATACAGTCCTTATCAAGAAGCCGATTTGACGGATTACACATTATTCGACGGTGGCGATCTAGAACTTAGTTTTGGTAATACCGAGCATGCTTTAGAGCAAATTGAAGAATTCACTTCACTTATTTTGAAGGATGGGAAAATCCCCTGCATGATTGGTGGCGAACATTTAGTCACTCTGGGAGCTGTACGTGCTGTTGCAAAAATGTATCCGGATTTACATGTAATCCAATTCGATGCACATACAGACTTGCGTGAAGATTATTTAGATCAACGTCTGTCTCACGCTACAGTTATTCGTAGAATCTGGGACCTGCTTGGAGATAACAAAATATTCCAATACGGTATTCGTTCTGGTGATCGTCCAGAATTTGAATGGGCAGCTAAGCAGCATGTTTTTATGAATAAGTTTAATTTTGATGGACTTGAAGATACGGTTGAAAAACTACAAGATAAACCCGTCTATTTGACGATTGATCTAGACGTACTGGATCCTTCCGTCTTCCCTGGAACCGGTACACCGGAAGCGGGTGGCGTAAGCTTTGTTGAGTTGCTACAAGCCATTTTGACGGTCAGTGGTTTGAATATTGTTGCCTGTGATATCAACGAACTGTCTCCTATCTACGATCAAAGCGGTACATCAACAGCCGTGGCTTGTAAAGTGTTACGTGAATTAACGATTGCTATAAATAAAAATAACTAAATTGGTGGTGTCTTTAATGGGAAAAGCATTAATTATTGGAGCTGGTGGCGTAGCAAGTGTCGTCGTGCATAAGTGTTGTGAGGTACCCGATGTATTTGAAGAAATCTGTATCGCAAGTCGTACGAAATCAAAATGTGATGCATTGAAAGAAAAGCTTGACGGTGGACAAACAAAAATCCAAACAGCTCAAGTGGATGCAGATAACGTGCCTGAACTCGTCGCGTTAATCAATGAATTTAAACCGGATATCGTCATTAATGTCGCATTGCCTTATCAGGATTTGACGATCATGGATGCATGTCTTGAAACAAAAGTAGATTATTTGGATACTGCGAACTACGAGCCACTTGATACAGCGAAATTCGAATATAAATGGCAGTGGGCATATAAAGAGAAGTTTGAAGAAGCAGGTATAACTGCATTGCTCGGCAGTGGTTTCGACCCTGGTGTAACGGGTGTGTTCTCCGCATACGCATTGAAGCATTACTTCGATGAAATCCATACGATTGATATTGTCGATGCCAATGCAGGCGACCACGGGTATCCTTTTGCAACGAACTTTAACCCGGAAATCAATATCCGTGAAATCACAGCTAACGGACGCTATTATGAAAATGGAGAGTTCGTGGAAACAGAACCTCTTGAAGTGAAACGCGTTTATGATCTACCTGAAATCGGACCAAAAGACGTCTACTTGCTATACCACGAAGAACTTGAATCATTGGCGAAAAATATTACCGGTGTAAATAAAATTCGTTTCTGGATGACGTTTTCTGAAAAGTATTTGATGCATTTGCGTGTACTTGAAAATGTGGGAATGACGTCCATTGAACCGATTGATTTTGAAGGTCAGCAAATCGTTCCACTGCAATTCCTGAAAGCTGTACTACCGGACCCCGCTTCGCTAGGACCGCGTACGAAAGGAAAAACGAATATTGGTTGTATCTATCAAGGCACGAAAAACGGTGAGCCAAAAACGTATTATGTTTACAATATTTGTGATCATCAAGCGTGTTATCGTGAAGTGGGATCACAAGCTATTTCCTATACAACAGGTGTTCCAGCTATGATCGGTGCAATGATGATGTTAACAGGCAAATGGAAAAAGCCAGGTGTCTTCAATATTGAAGAGTTCGATCCGGATCCATTCATGGATGCGTTGAATGAGTATGGTTTACCTTGGCATGAAGATTTCAATCCAACTTTAATAGACTGAGGAGAATAGTATGAACTTTGATGTACAAGCAGTCCCATCGCCTAGTTATGTCGTTGATGAAAAATTACTGATTGCTAACTTAGAAAAAATGAAATTCGTTACCGATCAAACAGGATGCAAGATCTTACTTGCACAAAAAGGATTTTCGATGTTTGCAGTCTATCCGTTAATCGGACAGTATTTGCATGGCGTTACTTCAAGTGGTGTATTTGAAGCGCGTCTTGGCTTTGAAGAAATGGGGAAAGAAGTACATACGTATGCCCCCGCTTTTCAAGAAAACGAGTTTGAGGAAATCCTTCGTTACTCTGATCATTTGGTATTCAATTCATTTGCGCAGTGGAAGCAGTTCAAGAGCCAAGTTCAAAAGCAGGAAAAGTCGATTGAATGCGGAATCCGCATCAATCCTGAATACTCTGAGATTGAAGTCGATATGTATAATCCTTGCTTCACCTATTCACGATTCGGTGTTACGTTAGATAATTTTGAAGCTGATGAACTCGAAGGTATTAGTGGCCTGCACTTCCATACGATGTGCGAGCAAAACTCTGATACGTTGTGGCGGACGATCCAAATCATCGACGAAGAATTCGGTCCCCATTTACAGAAGATGAATTGGATCAACTTCGGTGGCGGTCACCATATCACTCGTGCTGATTACGATCTGGAGACATTAATCCGTTGCATTCGTTTCATGCAAGATAAATATAATCTTGACGTTTACCTTGAGCCGGGCGAAGCCGTTGCGCTAAACACCGGCTTCCTCGTCTCGACAGTACTTGATACGATGCATAATGGTATGGACATTGCTATTCTCGATACTTCGGCTTCTTGTCATATGCCAGATGTTCTGGAGATGCCTTATCGTCCGGAGATTATCGGGGCAGGTATGCCAAATGAAAAAGCCCATACTTATAGATTAGGAGGGCCAACTTGTCTTGCTGGGGACGTAATTGGGGATTATTCATTCGATCAGCCATTACAACCTGGCGATCGACTGGTATTTTGCGACATGGCACATTATTCGATGGTGAAGAACAATACGTTTAATGGCGTTAATTTGCCATCGATTGTCCTTCATACTGCCAATGATGAAATCAACGTAGTGAAGCAATTTGGTTATGAGGATTTTAGGCAGCGGTTGTCTTAAGAGTAGTGAGTGGGAAAAGTGAGAGCAAGTTGATCTACGTTCCAGGCGGACGCTTTCCCAAGGACGTGGCTTGGGCCGCTTCGCTACCTGCGGGGTCTCAAGGCGCACGCTTATCCATCAAGAGTCGCCACCTTCCACTACAATCATCTGGTGTCTTTTTCTGATTTTAGAAAGTGGAGTTCAAGTTCATAACTACTAATCAAAATTACATCATTTTCTTTACTCCATTCGACTATTTCGTTTAAGACGTAAAAACCCGATTCGCTGAAAAATGCAAATCGGGTTTTTACACTTTGATACAAATAAGTAATGTGTAAAAGTCTATAATAGTTTAAGGTATCATTAGAATTACCAATCAACACACTGATACTTTTTATATTCCAGTTCAAGTTAGAATAGTACATAAGTTTTTCATTCCACTCGCGATCATCAGAAGATAACACCAGTTGATCGAAGTGGAAGGCGGCGACTCGGGGAGGATCAGCCCGATCAGGTGAAACAACTAAAGGAGCACCGCGACTAGTTGGTTCACCGCGGGCCCTCCCGAACGCGTCCGCCTGGAACGCAGATCAACGTTACTTACCTCTATCCTGCTCTTAAACCTAATACTTACTACTCACAGTAAGAAGAATCCAATCCCCATAATTAGATAGGCTGAAAATAGCACGAGTCCCTCGAACCAATTTGACTCTCCGTCATGACATATATTGACGACTAGTAATGTGGCGGTAATCATCGCGATCAACTCTGGCCACGTGAATACAAGTGGCATTGCAGTAGGCATCATTAACGATATCAGTACCAGCACCGGTGTGACAAACATTGCGACCTGCAATGTAGAACCGATTGCAATCTCTACCGATACATCCATTTTATTTTTCATCGCCAATGTAATTGCAGAAGAATGCTCTGCCGCGTTACCAACGATTGCGACGATGATGACACCGATAAACAACTCTGACCAGCCAAACTTCTCACCTAGCGTCCCAAATGTATGCACAAGCTTTTCTGAAACAAATGCAACAGCTACTGTTGCAACTAATAGTACCACTATAGATTTCTTCTTTGTCCACTCTGGCACTTCTTCTGTCTCATGAGTTTCGGTACCGAATACGCCACGATGTGTAAATAACTTAAATACCAGACCTGCCAAATAAATCAGGATGAGTATGATAGAAATACCGATACTCAAATTCAATCCAGTTTTAGTATCCATCGTCATCGAGAAGACTTCCGGAATCACAAATGCCACGACAATGGCAAAAATCAATAATGCAGAATTAAACCGGGCATCAAAAATATTAAAATTCTGTCTTTTATGCTTAATACCACCTGCGAAAAACGATAGACCAAGAACTAATAATAAGTTTCCTAATACTGAACCTGTCAACGATGCCAGTACGATTGCAATTAATCCAGCTTTCAAAGTAAAGATAGAAATAATAAGTTCAACTGCATTACCGAATGTTGCATTTAATAAACCACCGATTCGTGGTCCACTGACAATCGCTAAACTTTCTGTTGCTCTTCCAATGAATCCAGCAAGGGCAATAATACTGTAACAACACAATGCAAACATCCATAAATCTGACCAATTCAAGAATGATGCTATAAATACTAAAGGTACTCCTGTAAATGCCATGACAGTAAATACTTTATTCAGTGTCTCCACCTCTTTCCATAATCAATTTGTTATAATCTTTCCCTAATTCCAGTTCAAATAAACTGGTTTATCATCAAAACGAAAATTATCACCTATTAGTACTAAAAAAAGATAGGGGAGAGTCTGTAAATAAGACTCTCCCCTACCTATTACATTTTTCAGATTATATCCATCATAAAAAACAGCTTAACTCTTCATTTTCGGATCCAAGGCATCTCGTAAGCCATCACCCATTAAGTTAAAGCCTAGTACAGTCAGCATAATCGCAAGCCCAGGGAAAATCATTGTCCAGGGAGCATTTTGCAAGTAATCTTTGGAGTCGGCTAACATCTTTCCCCACTCAGGGTATGGAGCTTCTGCCCCTAATCCTAGAAATCCGAGTGCCGCTGCTTCAAGAATAGCTGTGGCAATGGCCAATGTACCTTGTACGATGACAGGCGCCATCGAGTTAGGCAAAATATGCGAAAACAGAATTCTGAAGTCTTTCATACCAATTGCTTTTGCCGCTGTAATATATTCATCCTCTTTAATACTCAATACTTTGGATCGTATTAAACGCCCGAAGTTTGGTACGTTAATAATTGCAATAGCAATCAATGCGTTACGTAAGCTGGGTCCCAATACAGATACAATCGCAATAGCCAATAAAATAGAAGGGAAAGCAAGCATAATATCGAATATTCTAGAGATAATAGTATCGATCCAGCGACCGTAATAACCCGCTATGATCCCAAGGAAACTCCCCACTACAATTGAACCAACGACCGAGAAGAATCCAACAGACAATGAAATACGCGCACCATGAATAATGCGTGAGAATATATCACGTCCGAAGTCATCCGTTCCAAACCAATACTCCGAAGAAGGAGGTTGCAGTCGATCTGTCATTAATTGTTCGTTGATGCCTTCTTTTGTGACAAGAGGACCAAAGAGTGCAAGCAAAATAAAGAATATGACAATAAATGCGCCTACGACAGCTACTTTACTTTTGCGAAAACCTACCCAAGCTTCCCGCCAAGGTCCTGTTGTTTTTTCTAACTTTGCTTCTGCTACCCCGTCTACCTTAGGCGTAAATTCTGACATGAACTATTCCTCCTTCCTCAATCATACTTAATCCTCGGATCGATCAGTCCATATAGTAAATCGACGATCAGATTAATCATGACAAAGATAAATGCCACGATGAGAATGCCCGATTGAATAACAGGATAATCTCTAAAGTTGATTGCGTCATAGATATAACGTCCAATTCCAGGCCAAGCGAAGATGGTTTCCGTCAGAATAGCTCCACCCAAGAGTAGACCAATTTGCAGACCGATAACTGTCAAAACAGGAATGATTGCATTTTTTAATGCATGCTTATATACTACCCAAAACATTTTCTGACCCTTTGCTCGTGCTGTACGAATATAGTCTGAACGCATCACTTCTAGCATGCTTGAACGCGTCATTCGGGCGATAATCGCCATCGGAATGGTTGCAAGCGCTAGTCCAGGTAAGATCAAGTGTTTAATAACTACCCATAATTGATCAAATCTGCCCTGGATAAGCGTGTCAATTATGTATAAATTGGTTATAGCGGATACAGGATCACGGACATTTTCACGTCCAGTTGTCGGCAACCATTGCAATTCGATTGCAAATGCCCACTGCCCCATTAACCCTAACCAGAAGATCGGCATGGAAACACCAACTAGTGCTAGTACCATCGCTGAATAGTCAAACCATGAATTTTGGAACCAAGCAGAAATAATACCCGCATTCACCCCTACAACGACTGCGATAATCATCGCAAATAATGCCAACTCCAATGTAGCTGCTAAATAAGGCCAAATTTCGTCTGCTACAGGAAGGCGTGTACGCATGGATTCTCCTAAATCACCTTTTAAAATTCCGCCAAGATAACTGAAGTATTGTGTATACCATGGTTGATCAAGACCTAGCTTGATCGTCAAGGCTTCTACTGCTTCTTTTGTTGCTTGTTGTCCTAAAATTACTTGTGCTGGATTACCAGGAATTGCACGAATCAACATAAAAACTAAAAAGGTCATACCAAGCAGGACAGGAATTAGCTGTAAAAGCCTCTTAATCGTATAGTTGAACAACTCTTTCACCCCTCCGGCTTATCATGTATTAATCAAAGAAAGGGAGAATGCTGGCTTCTCCCTCTTCTTCCGTCATGTAATTTACGTATTACTTATTTGAATTCTACGTTCGACAACAAATCAGAACCAGTTGGATGCGGAACAAACCCTGTCAGTTCCTTCGCTCCACCTAACAATGGGATGGAGTGCGCAAGTGGTACCCATGGAGCTTCTTCGTGAAGAATTTCCTGTGCTTGCTTATACAACTCGATACGCTTGTCTTCGTCTACTTCTGTTTGTGCTTCTAGGAATAGCTTATGTGTTTCGTCGTTCTTAAAGTACGTGTAGTTATTACTTCCGATATTGTCTTCATCTAATAGTACATATAGGAAGTTGTCTGCGTCTCCATTATCCCCAGTCCAACCAAGCATGAAAGCATCTGCTTCCCCTTTGCTCGCCTTATCTAGGTAAGTCGCCCACTCATAAGAAACGATTTTCGCTTTAATACCCACATCAGCCAAATTGCTTTGAATAGCTTCCGCTACTTTCGTTCCGTCCGGCATATATGGACGTGGAACTGGCATTGCCCAAAGTTCCATTTCAAATCCGTCTTCAAGACCTGCTTCTTTCAATAGTTCTTTAGCTTTTTCAGGATCATATGCATATGCTTCTACATCTTCGTTATAACCTGAAATAGATGAAGGCATTGGATTTTTCGCCACTTCGGCACGTCCTTCAAAGAATGAATCGACAATAGATTGTTTATCGATTGCATAGTTCATCGCCTGACGAACTTCTTTTTTATCAAATGGCGCACGAGTTACTGTTAATCCGAGGTATCCTACGTTCATGGAAGGGCGCTCGAACAACTGCAATGCATCATTATCTTCAATCTTTACTCCATCAGCTGGATTGATTCCATCTGCTAAATCTATTTCTCCGGATAGTAAAGCATTCAGACGAGCAGAGTTATCAGGAATGGCTTGGAAAATGATGCGTTCCAATTTTGGTAACCCTTCTTGCCAGTATTCTTCGTTCTTTTCAATTGTAATGGTTTCATTTGGCTTCCACTCTACAAACTTGAATGGACCTGTCCCTACTGGGTTACGCTCATACTCATCATCACCCTTTTCAAAAGCTTCAGGACTTGAAATAGCGAACATACTCATCGCAAGATTTTTCAAGAATGGTGCTTGTGGACGCTTCAATGTAATAATTACTGTGGATTCTCCATCTGCTTTAACCGATTCAATTACGTGCTCTTCATCGTCTTTAAATCCACCAAACATAGAGTTGTAGTATGGGAATGTATCTGAATCCCCATTCGCCCAACGCTCAAAGTTCTTTACGACTGCTTCTGCATTAAAATCAGTGCCATCATGGAATTTCACGCCTTCTTGTAATTGGAATGTATACGTCAATCCATCTTCACTTGTGTCATACTCTTTAGCAAGACCTGGTTGAACCGTCGTATCCTGCTCCCCAAAGTTTAATAACGTTTCGAATAAATTCACCGTTACTTTAAATGTCTCCCCTTCTGTTACACGGGATGGGTCAAGAGATGTTGAATCTCCGCCTCGTCCAAATACTAACGTTTTGTTCTCACTGCCGCCTTTATCCGCAGCGTCTTTGTCCTTGTCGCCACTGCCTTCATTATCATCGCCGCCTGAACAAGCCGCCAAAGCAGTCGATAAGATAAGAAGCATGATCAACGCGAACGACCACAGTTTCCCTTTTCTCATACAGATCCCTCCAATTGTTTTTTTCTTTCTATATCATCGTTGCTTTCCGTTGAATAAAGATGGCAAGCAACAGAATGACCAGCTTTCTCCTCTGCTAATACAGGGGTTACTTTCGTACACACATCCATTTTAAAAGGGCAGCGAGTGTGGAATGCACAACCGCTTGGCGGATTCGCTGGGCTTGGCATATCCCCTTCAATAATGATTTGTTCCTTCTTGTAATTTGGATCTGGTACAGGTACTGCAGACAGTAAAGCCTGTGTATACGGGTGGAGGGGGGTTGCATATAGCTCTTCACTTTCTGTAATCTCCACAATCTTCCCCAAGTACATTACTGCCACACGATCACTGATATGGCGTACAACACCAAGATCATGTGCAATGAAGATATATGTCAAATTGAATTCCTTTTGTAAATCCTGCATTAAGTTTAATACTTGCGCCTGAATGGATACGTCAAGTGCAGACACTGGTTCATCTGCAATAATCAACTTGGGATTCGTCATTAAAGCGCGGGCAATCCCAATTCGCTGACGCTGCCCTCCACTAAATTGGTGAGGATAACGTGTTGCGTGATATTCACTCAAACCGACAATTTTTAGGAACTCTACGACTTTTTCACGTCGTTCTTTTGCATTGCCACCACCATGGACAATCAATGGTTCTTCTAATATCTTGCCGATTGTATGACGAGGATTCAATGAAGCATAAGGATCTTGGAAGACCATTTGGATGTCTCGACGAACCGCTCGAATATCATTAGCAGAGAGCTTCGTCAAATCTTTCCCCTGGAATTCGACGACTCCTTCTGTCGGTTCCAGCAACTGCATAATCGTCCGTCCTGTCGTCGATTTACCGCAACCGCTTTCTCCTACTATGCCGAGCGTCTCTCCCTCATTTACATGAAACGAAACATTATCGATCGCTTTGACATGACCTACTGTTTTACCAATCAATCCTTTGCGAATTGGGAAGTATTTTTTCAATCCTTCAACTCTTAGCAGTGGTTTGTTCATTAGCACCCGTCACTCCTTCTTGTTCGTCATATAAAAAGCATCTAGTTTGATGATTTTCGGAGTTTCGGTATAATTCCGGTGTTTCTACCCAACACCTCGAGAAAGCGCTTTCACATCTCGCTGCGAATCTACATCCTCTATCAATGGATCCGGGTTTTGGCACGTTACCTGGAATCGAATAGAGACGATCTTTTTTATCTCGCATATCTGGTACAGACTGAATCAGTCCGCGTGTATAAGGGTGACAAGGATTTTTAAAAATTACTTCGGTTGGGGCTTCTTCAATAACTTGTCCTGCATACATGACTACGACACGTTCACAAGTTTCAGCCACCACTCCTAAGTCATGCGTGATGAGTAAAATCGCTGTATTCATGCGCTCGTTCAACTCTCGCATCAATTTCAGGATTTGTGCTTGAATAGTTACATCAAGTGCTGTTGTAGGTTCATCGGCAATGAGTACTTTCGGATCGCATACAAGCGCCATTGCAATCATGACACGCTGTCGCATACCACCGGATAACTGATGAGGATATTCCTTCATAATTTCTTCAGAGCGGGGTAGTCCGACTAGTTTCAACATTTCGATTGCTCGGTCCTTAATTTGCTTTTTCGACCATTTTTTCTGATGAAGTGAAATGGCTTCAGACATCTGATTGCCTATTGTGAAAAGTGGATTCAATGAAGTCATAGGCTCTTGAAAGATCATTGCGACGTCATTCCCACGAATCTCTCTCATTTCCTTCTCCGTTTTCCTTAAGAGATCTTGACCTTCAAAGAGGATTTCTCCTCCAGTGATTTTCCCTGGCGGACTTGGAACTAACTGCATGATAGATAAAGAGGTGACACTCTTTCCGCAACCTGATTCTCCAACAATCCCTAAGACTTCTCCTTCTCTTACATAGAAGTCCACATGATCTACTGCTGGAATTTCTCCTGAATCCGTGAAAAAGGTCGTTTGCAAATCTTTAACTTCAAGTAATTTCTTTCTTTTGTTCATTTACTCACCTTTTTCCTTTTTTCTGAAATAACTCATTAATCATTATTATACTTTTATTCTGATTAAACGCAAGATGCTTTTTTCATAAAATAATATAGTGAGAGAATATGGCAATAAAAAAAGAAGTGCATTAGGAAAGTTGATACCTACGCACTTCTTAAAATTTCTGATTTTTCTAATGTTATGCTACTCTTTTAACTGCATAATTATTTCCCTTACCAAATGGCTTGACCATCTATAAATTCTGGAGCTTTTAAATCTAGTAGTTTATATAGACTTGGTGCAATATCGGTCATCGTTATTCTTTCGCTAATTTCGCCGCTTGAAATTTTGGGACCTGATGCAAATAGAATAGGATGTAATGGCAAACGCTCAGGATTACCACCATGACTCCCCAATTCTTGGGTCGGTTCGACAGCAATTTTCGCATCTTTTCCCATTAAGTATCCTGGAGCAGCAGATAAGAATACATCACCGCTATTATCATTACTAAAAGTTGCATATTCCTCTTGTTCTTCTGTCCAAACCGCTTCATACGGTGAGATCTCGATATTCTTCTGCTTAGATAAGACTGAAGGTACCGGATAAGTATAGGCTAGATCCGCTTTACCAGTGAGCCAACTCAAAATAGGATGAGCTACTCTTTCAGGATCTTGTGAAAGGGCAGAAAAAACGGTCTTATCGGTAAAAACTGATACAATTTCATTCTTTACTTGTTCGTATTCCTCTTCTTTTACAATTCCATTTTTCTCTCTGCCTTTTAAATTTACATACACATGCGCAATGGTTCCACTTGCTTCCGCATATGCTTTCGTCTTAGATGTATCCACATTTCCTTTTTCATCTTTTACAAGCAGTCCGGCTTTTTCAAGCTCTTTATTCGGTGAAAGCCTCGTGTGAATTGGTTCCAACCCATGATCTGAAACAATCAATAAGTGATCATCAGGGTTAAGATTGTTTTTGATTCGCCCAATCGCTCGGTCCGCTTGTCCAAATGCCCAGCTAACATATTTCTCTTTCTCCAACACATTCGATAAATCATATCCTGGTTGGGCAGGTTCTCTCAATAAAAAGTTATGCAGTTCAGTATCTACAACTGGATAATAATAAAATAATAAGTCTGGTTGATAGTAGTCTTTAATATATAAGCTGACATCCGTCACCCAATTTGCGAAACGTTCGCCTACTTGTTCATATTCTTCTCTTGTAATATCTCCTTTTTTGAAGGCATCTATCTCATCAGCCGCGGGATAAAATCCAAATTCAGATTCTATCTCGTCCGTGAATTGGTCAGGTCCCTTGTACAGACCTCCCATTACAGTACCTTGAAATAATTGTAGCCTATCTTTATCTGCAGGATCCTCTTTTAGTTTTATATAGAATCCTGCACTATCAAAGTCTGGTAGGTCTAGCACGATACCGATCCAGTCGTTTGCTGATACTTTTTCTCCTATTTGTTTGGGATCCATTGAAATATAGAGTTCCGGTTCTTCCTCATCTATTCGCAACACATATAATTGTTGGGATGGTGAATTCTTTATATCTAATGTAATCACCGCTTCTTCCACTTCTGTTGTGGTAGTTGCAGTTAATTGTTTAACACGTTGATCTTCTATAGGTGAAAATTTCAAATTATGAAGTTTCGAATCTGCTAAGGTCCCACCTGAATAAACAGCGTACGTAGCAGCAGAGGCATTCTCAGGATTCGAATCGGGGAAAGAGACTGTCGCTGTTACTTTTCCTTGATTTCTCGCTTCTTTCCATATAGGTGTAACGCCTAACGTTTGTGCAAATCCGCTTTGATCATCTTTTACTTTTTCACCTGTCGAGTGGAACTGATTACTCACAATCCCCGTCTTGGAAGGTGCTGCACCGCTTGCCAGTGTGGCATGTGATGGCGCAGTCAATGATGGTGTAACTGTAATGAAATCCGTCGCATAGGCAGCCTCTTTTTGAAAGCTCTCTAAATTCAACATGATTCCTTTATCTATGTATCTCTGTGCGTCTTGATAACCCAATCCATCAAATGACACAACACTAATTGTGCCCGTTGGTTGTGTTGCTTGAACAGACGAAGAGGTAGTAGTACTAGTCATGCTACAAACAACCAAAATTATTATAATAGTCAGTGGCTTAAACATATTGCATCCCTCGCTTTGTATTACTATTCCCTACCTTAAATCACGGTAAACTTGCTAACTACACTATGTTCTAAAAGTCATGTTTTTTATTAAAAATACCTCCTGCAATTCTCTTATGCAGAAGGTATTTATCAATTTATGGTTACAATGCAAGCTGTTTTACTGAATTTCTTTCAAGCCACGTCAAGCTTTTATCAAACAATTCATTTTCAAAAGAATAACTTGAAAATGTGTGATCAGCCTGTTCAATATATTGTTCAATTACTCGCTCTCCGTTCAAGCGCTTATTGAGTGAATTTACGTATTGTCTCGCATGTTCTTTTGATATTTGTTCATCTTCTTTTGCATGAACAATATGAACAGGTCCGGTAAATGAACGAATCGCTTCGATAGGTTGATGTCTTTTCAAATCCTTAAGAAAAGTTTGGCTGATCATAAATCCGTGATAATCATGACTGCCTTGCCTTATAATTTCATGAACTGCTTTTGGTCCAAGAATTCCCATTATATCTTCGTATGGTGTACCTACCGGTGACCAGAGAATCAGTTGTTTAATACGTGAATCACTCGCTGCTGTTAGCGACGCAACTGCCCCTCCCATACTGTGTCCTACTAATGAAATCCGGCTTTTATCTATACCGCGAAACGAACTTAAATAATCGATGACATCCTGTACTTCCTTTAATTGATTAGTCAATGTCACATCTGCATAATCTCCGTCACTTTCACCACAACCGCTAAAGTCAAAGCGGAATACCCCATATCCATGCTCTGTGAAATAACGAGCGGCTTTAACAAACAAACGATGTTCCCCTACTTTACTACCTACGAACCCATGGATAAATATAAGCAAAGGTATAGCTTCTTTTCTATATTCAGGCAGATGCAACGCACCCGACAAATTATTTTCCCCAGAACGAATCGTGATCATTTTTTGCATTTCTTCCCTACTCTCATGTAAGTATATTATTCCAACATGTTTAATAGGTATTATACAATTCAAATAGATTTAAGTCAAATAAATCCAATAGTAACTCTTATTCTTACATAGAAAAAAGACTCCTATATTAGGGAGCCTGATTAGTATATTCAAATGAACAAGTACAGAGTGATTTGGAATTTCCGTTGCAGAGGGGATACAGGCCAACGATGCCACTCCCCTTTGCACAACGACTTTACTTCACAATCCCAAGCGTATTTAAGAACACTACAATAATAGTCAATGGGACTACCCACTTCATTAAAAAGTGCCAGAGTGGATAAAAACCTATAGATTTCGTATTATACTGTGTAAATTCATCACGCACTAACACTTGATCCATCTTATGAACAATAAATAATGCAATCAGCAAACTTCCAGCTGGCAGCAAAATATTACTGACCAAGTAATCTGTCGCATCAAAAACACTCTTATCGAATAGTAGCAACCCTGACAACGTACTAGAAGACAAAGCAGAAGGAATTGCAGCTATGAATACAACCGCACCAATTAACCAAGTCACAGACTTACGTGTACGCTTACCACTCGCTGTCATCGCTGCCACAATAATTTCGTACAAACTAAACGAAGATGTCAATGTCGCAAACAAGAACAAAATTAAGAATAACGCTAAGAATACTTGCCCTAGCGGAAGTTGCGAAAAGACTGCTGGCAACACCATGAAGAGTAATTCCGGTCCCGCTGCCGGTTCTTGCCCGAACGCGAATACTGCTGGAAAAATAGCTAAACCTGCTAGTAACGATACAAATAAATTCATCCCTACTACGGAACTTGCAGATGAAGTCAAACTAACGTCTTTTTTCAGATATGAACTATACGTTACCATACATGAAAATCCGACGGCTAATGAAAAGAAAGACTGTCCAAGTGCATATAATACTGATTCTCTTGTAATACTAGAGAAATCAGGCTTCAGGAAGAATGATACACCTTCCATTGCACCAGGCAACGTCAATGAACGAATAACTAAAATAATAAAAAACACAAATAATAAAGGCATCATATATTTATTCGCTTTTTCAATACCGTTTTGTACACCGGAAGATACGACTAATATGTTAATGATGGTAAATAGGAACAGACCGATTAATGTTGTTACTGGCGAACCGACAATCGAACCAAATTGTTCCGAATAGGAAGCACCTTCACTAATGATCTTGCCACCTATAGATAATCCGCTATACACGAATACCCAACCACCCACTACACTATAGAAGGATAGTAAAAGGAAACACCCTGCTACACCAAGCTTACCAATCCATGGCCATGCACTAGCTGGCGCCAACTTCTTGTAAGCACTGATTGCTTCTCTACCTGAACCACGTCCAATAATGAATTCGGAAACCAACATGGGTAATCCAATCAAAATTGTAAAGACGACAAATAATAGGAAAAATGCGCCACCGCCACTCATTCCTGTAACATACGGGAACTTCCAGATTGCTCCAAGGCCGATTGCTGCACCTGCCGAGGACATGATAAATCCAAGCTTCGAAGACCATTGTTCTTTACGTTGTTCCATTTCCTCACCCATTTCCCTTTACTTCTGCTAATTATAGTTATACTGTACTACACCATTAGAAACAATAGCATATTTGTATTGTTTATAGTTATGCACAACAAAAAAGATGTACCTGAATCGAAATACTCCATTCGGTTACATCTTTTCTTCTTAAAGAATATATTCCCGTTAGCCATTTAGTTCACACTCTTATTCTGTTGCGCTCTAGCTTCTCCTCCCTTACGTCCAATGTTCTCATAAAATTGTTTATCGTGCTTCTCAGCAGTAGCTTTTCCACCTTTACGACCAATTTCTCTATAAAATTCACTACTATGCTTTTGAGCTGTGGCTTCCCCGCCTTTACGACCAATCTGTTCATAGAACTCTTTGTCGTGCTTTTTAGATGTTGCTTGACCGCCTTTACGTCCCGCTTCTTTTAAAGTCATTTTCTTCTCTTGATCAGTATGATGTTGATTAGCCATATATATTCTTCCTCCCTATTATTCAATTTACAATGCTTAATGAATATATTCCCAATTCACTACGAGCTAAACACAAGACTACGTAAATAGCCTTTTTTCGATAGAAAGGCTTACAGAATGGAATTCAGTACACATCTATACGTATTGCTAAAAGCTGTCTACATATTCATGTATAACTTCTCGTTTTTGAACCAACTTACTTATGAAGGTACTTACAGAAGGGAGAATAACAAATGGGAAGAGATGAACATAAAAAAGGGAGTAATTCGGCTGGTTCGTTACCACAAACTCCAAAGAACCAAACGATTGCCGCACGCGACATGAATGAAGAAATCTCGAAAGAATTCGCTGAATTACGTAAAGCTTCCGCACAAAAAAAACGTAAGTCATAAGCAAAAAGACCAGGAAAAATTTCCTGGTCTTTATTTATTTTTTTCGAAGAGGAGCTTGTTCATCTATGAGTTTCTCCAGACGCTCATCCCATTCTTCTGTTAATGTATTCCATACTCTAGTGAAATAGCTGTTCTCCGTGCGATTGTATAGAGAAAACTCCACACAGGGAATAAATTGGTTAGCAAGTGATTGGGGAATTTCTATTTTATCCACAATCTTCTGTAGTGGGCCTTCTGCGGCTTCTGCTCCTGTAGCAAGCAGTGTTGCACGCAATTGTTCATCATCTAGTCGTTGCGGACTTCTTGTGAATTTCTTAGCTAATCTAAACTCTTTAACTTTTGCTGTGAACACTTTTTCAGGTTGTTCACATAAAATTGAATCGTGGCACGGACTATAATAAAACGTTTTTTCTGCTTTTTCAGGTGGATGTTCGTAAATACCCGATTGTAATTGGCTTACTCCAACACTCGTCAACTGAAAACGATCTTTACGCAACTCGATCATTTGTGCGGATTCCATCTTATTAAACAAATTCTCGATAAACAGTGGTTCCACAGCGAGAAAATCTGCAATTTTTTTTGATTCAGTTACATCTAATTTTTGAACTGTAAGTAAAATCATTTTCATTAATATGTCCATCGTCGTGCGCTTAATCGTTGTGTAGGGTATAGTAATGAGCACAACCGGCAACCCCCAGCTGTCTGATTGTTGTATTTGGATATCTGGCTGTCGTAGCAGTTCTTGTTGTAACTTTTTTCGAAGCGAATCCATCTACTCAACCTCCTTGCATCTGATCTATTTTGCGCAATCCACCTTGATGTTCCACGACTTCCCGCAATTGTTTATACATATCTCTCGTAGAAGCATTCTTTGTCTTGACGGTGAACATCTCGGAACTTCCCACGATAATAAGTAGTTCCCTAGCACGCGATAACGCTACATTCAAACGCCGATAGTCTTTAGCGAATCCAATGTCACCATTTTTCTCACCATGATTTCTAACGAAACTCAGAATAATAATATCCATTTCCATGCCTTGGAACTTATCTACGGAACCAGTTCGACAATGCAATTGTTTGGGTCGGATTTCCTGCTGAATCAGTCGGTCAATTCGCTTTACTTGTTCGCCGTAAAAGCTGATGACGCCAACGCTTTTCTTTTCCTCTGGCTTCATTAGACCATCTTTTTTAGCTTTTTCTGTCGCTTGTTCAATATCGAGTAATGTGTCTTGAATGACGGTTAGTTCTGCTTCATTGAAACGACTCGTCCCCCCCTTGACTTGATCTTCAAAAAATGAAGGCGTATTGGGCATATCTAGCCATAGCAAATGGTCTTTTCTAGTGATTTTACTGCTTTCGAGCAGATGATCACGCAATTCGTCTGAATTAGGAAGCCCGCATTGTAATTGATAGTTCCCATCTTTATAAAATGGGGCAATGGTTTCCATGATTTTTTCATGCATACGGTACTGGATACTGAGCATCGTTTTGTTTTGCTTAGGCAATGTACGGAATAATCGTTCAAATAATGATTCATTCAGCATTTTCTTCATTTCCCGTTGCACTTCAGGATCTTTTTGCTGATCTACCAGTTCGTCCATCGTTTCTTGTCCTACTAGTGGCGGTAACTGATGATGGTCACCCACTAGAATAACTTTTTTACCTTTCAACATGGGCAATAAGAGTTCTGGTGGTGTGGCTTTTGATACTTCATCGATAATGACTACATCGAAGACAGGGTATTCATCCATGAACTTTTTGGAAGCTGATGCCACACAAGTCGTGCCAATTACATTCGCATGATCGATATAAAGCTTTCGGATTTCATCAAGGTCATATTCGTTGGCACCACGCAGTAATTCTTCCCACTGTGATTGCAGTTCTTGTAGAACGGGAAGTTGCTGCTGTTCCTTTATTACTTCTGCTTGTTGTGTCTCGGCTTGACCAAGCGCTATTTCAATTTTCTCTAATTGCTCTTTTATATCAGGCTTCAATTGAACTGTAAGCTCTTCTATTTCCTGCTGTCGTTGATTTTGTTCTTCTTGTAATTGCAGAGTTTTTTGCTCTACTGCTAATACTTCTACTTTTTCTTGTTCAAGCAGTTGTTTTTCTTGAGAACACTTTAGTTCTGAAGTAGTCATAGACGCTGATAATTGAGTTACGTTTTTTATTTGTTGTCGACACTCATTTATCTTAGTTTCTAGCTGATTAATTTCCTGTGTAAGCAGATTTTTCTCCCATTGCTTTTCAGGTAGCTCGTTGGTTTGTAGCCATTCTTCAATCTGCTTCTCTAATTCGTTTTGCCTAGATTGCAGTTGTTGTTTCTGCTTTTCTATTCGTTGTATGTGGTTTTGTATTTCTTGAAGTTCCTGCTGTAGGAATCTTAGAATTTCATGTTTCACTTCTGCAAATACTTCCTTTACAGAGTGAACTTTCTGTTGCTGTAGTTCAATTCCTTTTGCTCGAACAATCTCTTCTTTACCATAAAATAACGACATACCTTGTGCAATCTTTTGTAGAACTTCCGTTTTACCAGATGAAATTTCTTTGTTTTCAAGCATCTTTTTTGTTGCAGGATGAATTAAAAACTTCCCCAAACGATCAATCATTTCATGCATTTCTTGAATGGTTGTGAAATTATCAGTTGAACGCTTCATAATAGTTTCTACCGGGTAACGATGCGCCTGTAAAAGAGTCTGTGTTTTTTTAATAGCTGTCTGGAAGCGTTCGTGAAGCTCTTTCCATTCTTGAAATTCATAGGAATACTCTCCACTTTCAATCGACTTGATGATTCGCTGTAAGTCATTATTCCTCAACGTAATATGAATAGGTAATTCAATCTGGTGTGCAGTAAGCGTCATTTGAATATCTTTCATTTTCGTCTGAGACATTACATCACGATGTGTTGCTTGAAGTTTTTGTTCACTGTCGGGAAGCGTTTTGTGTTCTTCTATGATCAATTGTTGTGTTTCGGTATTGCTCTGCAACTCTGCCAACCAGTTGAGATATATTTGTGTCTCTTTTAATAGGCGTTGCTCTTTTAACAACTCCTCAACTCGAGCTGACAATTCTTCTTTATTCTGCTCCGAATTTAGTTGTTTGCGTAACTCAATAATTTCTTTTATGCGTTGTGCAAGGGCTATTTCAGTTTGCTCCAATCCCTGTTGCTTTTGAAACAGCCGGCGTACAGACTGATCAAGCAGGGATTTTCGTGAAAAGTATTCAGATTTTAGTTTTTTTAACTCTTCTTGCACAATATTTTGTGCATGTAATTGCTCAGTTAATGTAATTTTCATTTCCGTGTTCTTGCGGATTTCCTCAGATAATTGATCCGCATGTTTTTGCAATTCGGTATCTTTCGTTCGATATACTGCACGTGTCGCTTGTACGGTTTCTAGTGTTTCATTTCTCCAATGCAATGCCACATTTTCTTCCATGAAACGCTTGCCTTCTTCTTCGATACTTTCTGATCTTCCATAGCGTAAAATACGCGTTGCTGGATCTGTTAGTAACCGACCAAGTGCGTTATCCACTGCTAGATTTGATTGAGATGCAACAAGTGTCCGCAAGCCGGCTTTGACGTTCTGATAGCAAATCTCAGAAATTACGGTTGTTTTCCCAGTACCTGGCGGGCCTTGGACTACAAACAAGTCATGCGCTTTCATCGCACCCGATACTGCTTCTCGCTGGAATTCATTCAAATTATTATGGAACTCCAGTTGCGGCTGTTTATTCGTAATTTGCACGACAGGTCGTTCTTCAAATAATATCTTTTCCAAATTCGCGTTTGCAGCGAGACCATCCTGTAAGTCTTTGAACCCTTTACGTAAACGACGAATCTGACTTAATTCAGCAAAGTTCGTCAGCACCATACTTTTATTATGTGTTGGCAACCATTGTTCGGATCTTGCTTTCTTTTGAAATCTTTGATTTAGTTCCACGACGAGTATCTTTTGTCCTTTCTGAGCATCGATGACTTGACCGATCTCAGTAGAAAGTTCATTCATTTTCACACTAAATCCGCGGAGTTGTTTCCAGTTTTTCATTTGCAAATCGTTACATTGAAGACGTACTTTTGTAAAATCACTAGTAAAACTAGCTTGGCTAAATGTACAGGAGATATCTGCTACATCTGCATTTTTCTCTGCAATTTGTAGATAGCCTTCCCAACTTTCAATTCGTTTTTTCACATATTCTGAACGCTCTTCTGCAATAGGCAATTGGCGTAACTTCGTATAGAATTCGATGGGTAGCGCTACTCCTGCACGGTGTAACTTAAACTTTATGGCTGTATGTAGCCTCCGATTTGTTTGAACAGGCTCTCTTGCGCTTCTAACATGAAAGCCCGTTGCTAGCAGACCATCCGGTTTCAATACGCATTCCATAACTGCCACACGTTGCTGAACTTCTTTGGCAAACCTTTTATTTGTGTGGGGATCAAAAAACAGCGCATAGGATTGGTTCCCCATGCGGTTCTCTGGTTTCTTTTCAATATGTATATCAAAAACAGACTCCGAAGAAACGAAAGCCTCTTCACTTATAAACCATTGTTCCAAACCTTTTCGTGCATTTTTCGTTATGTCTAGACTACAAAGTATCTTTTCTATATTGTGTAACACACTCATATTAGTACATTCTTTTCACTAGAGGGTTGTACGTCAGCAAGATCATTCATCATGCTTCTCCCTGTTATTCCCTTGTTCAAAGCTCTCACCTCAGTCCTCTATTATAGATCATAAGTGCATATACCGCGAGTAAGAAAAATCTTAGAAAACTTTTTAAAATATTTTTAAAAAAGATGTTTAGGAATGTTTTACATGGGTATACTATTATTACAAGGCAAACCAAAGGAGCTAGTCAGAGAAGTAAGCTGCTAGATCTGGAGGAGATGCACAGCCTTGGCGGAAAATTTTTCTTCACTGGCAAGTGGTACACTCGGTTTGGGAATCAGCTTTTTAGATTCCGACAGAAGGACAGGTTTACCAAGTAAGGCGAAAGAAGTTTTTTGTGTAAGTGCACGTGAAATACCTGCTTCAAAGAAGTTAAGCAGTGTAACATGCAAGAAGCATACGACGAGGGTACAATGTCGTCAGTATGGAGTAATCGCAACATAAAATTTTCCGCATAGTTTGAGAAGAACAGTCAGTGATTGGATATTTTCAATCGCTGGCTGTTTTTTGTTACATCTCTTAACCAATTGAGTTGTTTAGTATGAATGAAAACTGGGAAGACAATATATAAGAAACACTAACGAGGAGGAGCACTATATGAAGAAAAGAATGGCTTTGACAGCTATTGGTTTAGGTGCAGCCTATTTAATGCGTAACAAAGATGCGCGGGACAAATTGTCTCGGCAATTCGACGAGTTCAATGACACACCTATGCGCGGAGATCGTAAAGGCAACGCGAAGAAACCTGAACCAACTAAAGGTTTATTAGGTAATTTTTCAGATTAAATCATTCAATTGCAAAGGAGCAGATCTGTATGAGTGAAGAGAAAAAAGTATTTACAGAAAAAGATCGTGACAAGGCAGAGGGCGGTTATATGGATAACCCTGAAAATTTAAAAACTGATAAAGAAAGTATTTATGATATGCATGAAGATATGCAGACCGTAGATGCCATACCATTAGAAGATGTTCGGATGGAAGAGGAAGAAGAAAGAAATCATCGCGAGACAAAAAATCGTTCATCCAGCGAAGAGAAATTTGATGGAAAATAATTATATTGCATTAAAGACCACAGCCTACTCTTGAATGAAGAGCGAGCTGTGGTCTTTTGATTTCATAAGAAACCTTTGATGAAGTAATTCTTTCTTTACTTCAAAATAATTTTCATACCATTTTCAAAAGTGCTTCTGATCCAATCATACCTGCTGAAATCCCATATTGTTCAGCCTCAAGCGTGACGGATTCCAGCGGGGCTGCGAGCAATTGCTCAATCGTTTTTACGCCAACAGCACGACCCGCAACAATTTTGCGATCCGCTAGCACACTATTTAATAGTCCTACATCAAGTGCACCACACATAATATATCCTTTGTCATTCGAAACTGTAAGTAACGTTGTTTTCGGCAATTTTACCGTGACCGCTTGAAATGACTGTCCATCTATAGATATACTTTGTTGCTCAATCAAGACACTCACCCCTTTCTTTATCAGCATATGATAGATCATTTAAAACGTGCGAAATTTTAAAACATCTCACACTCTGCACGACATACTGTATCAAATATACAAAATATTTCCCGCCATCTAAGCAGTCTTTTGCATACTAAATAATCGTTATAGATAACCTAATTATGTCTGTTCCAATTCCCTATTTATAATTACTAGTTTTTATTAACTGATTTTTTATTAGTAAAATAGATAGATTTTATAACTTTTTATATAGTGTGTTTTTCTTTTTTAAAAGAAATAAGCAACTTAAGTCATGACTTTCTTTTAAAAAATAACAAAAAATTCTTGTAATCTATTCTCCTGACCTTTATTATAGAAAAATGTTGCGAAGTAGATTCGTACCAAACAATCATAAGGAGTGTGGTCTGATGGAAACCGTAACAAGAGAAGATATTTATCAATTCGTTGAAGAAAACCATGTCAATTTCATTCGTCTTCAGTTTACGGATATTTTTGGCGTAATTAAGAATGTAGAGATTCCGATCAGCCAGCTCGAAAAGGCGCTAGACAATAAAATGATGTTTGACGGATCTTCTATCGAAGGTTTTGTAAGGATTGAAGAATCAGATATGTTTTTAGTACCTGACTTAGATACATGGATGGTATTTCCATGGCCATCAGGTACAGGAAAAGTAGCGCGCTTAATCTGCGATGTCTATTTGGCGAATGGTGAACCTTTTTCTGGAGATCCCCGTGGAAATCTAAAACGGCTCATTAAAGAAATGAAAGAGCTTGGATTCACTGATTTCAACTTAGGACCTGAACCGGAATTCTTTCTTTTTAAACTAGATGCAAATAAACAACCGACAATGGAATTGAATGACCATGGTGATTATTTTGATTTGGCACCCATCGACCTAGGTGAAAATTGTCGTCGGGATATTGTCTTGGAACTTGAAGAATTAGGATTTGAAGTGGAAGCTTCCCATCATGAAGCAGCGCCAGGACAACATGAAATCGACTTTAAATATGCCGATGTATTAACAGCTTGCGATCATATTCAAACCTTTAAACTAGTCGTTAAAACGATAGCGCGTAAACACGGTTTACATGCCACATTTATGCCTAAGCCATTATACGGTGTGAGCGGTTCGGGCATGCACTGCAATGTTTCTCTATTTAAAGATGGTGAGAATGTCTTTTTTGACGAAAATGGCGAACGTCAATTAAGTGAGACTGCTTATCATTTCATGGCAGGGGTGTTGGACCATGTTCGTGGTTTCACCGCCATCACGAACCCTACTGTCAATTCTTATAAACGTTTGGTACCCGGCTATGAAGCGCCTTGCTACGTCGCTTGGTCCTCACAGAATCGCAGTCCATTGATCCGCATACCCGCATCACGTGGATTGAGTACACGTGTTGAAGTGCGCTCTGTCGATTCCTCTGCTAATCCCTATTTGGCAATGGCCGTTATATTAAAAGCAGGTCTTGATGGTATTAAGCGCAAGTTGAATCCGCCAGCCCCTGTTAATCGTAATATTTATGAAATGAAGGCAGATGAGCTTGCGGAAAATAACATTGGGTTATTACCAACAGATCTTGACCATGCGCTCATCGCCTTATCTGAAGACTTGATTATACAAGACGCACTTGGTTCACATATTTATGCAAACTTTAATGAAGCAAAACAGCAAGAGTGGGAAAGCTACCGAATTACAGTACATCCATGGGAGCTTGAACGATATATGAAGATGTATTAATGTGACTTTACAATAGTAGGATGTACAATAAAGTAAACGGCTGTAAATACAGCCGTTTTTTTGATAGAGAAAATTATGTCGAATGATCTTACTCGATTTACTATAGGAAGATTAGGAGGTTTTATTATGATCACGATTTGGTTTAATGCACTCTTTTATACAATGCAACATGAAGGACATACACTAGACGCTTTACTGACAAAGGATGGCAAAATAGTAGCGACTGGGTCATATAACGAATTAAAAGATTGGGCCGATGAACAAATTGACTTGCAGGGTGCTTTTGTATACCCGGGGTTTATCGATAACCATATGCACATAATTGGCCAAGGTGAAAAGTTATTACGCCTTGATTTATCAAACACCACTTCCTCAAAAGACATGATGGAGTTACTCCTGAATGCGTATAAAGATTTGCCAAAGGATGAGTGGTTTATTGGAGAAGGTTGGGATGAGAATAATTTTCCTGACAAGAAAATCTTCACACGCTATGAATTGGATGCTGTGACGGATTCACCTATGCTATTAAAACGTACTTGTTGGCATGCCGCTATCGTCAATTCAAAGGCGCTGGAACTCGCAGGTATCACAAAAGATACACCTGATCCCGATGATGGTGTCATTGAGCGTGATCATACTGGAGAGCCAACGGGATTATTGAAAGAAGGCGCTATGCAGCGAGTACTTCAACTTTTACCGAATCCAACAGTGGCCTATGTAACGAAAGCATTGGAAACTTCTGTTGATCATTTACTATCTGTTGGTTTGACTGGCGTTGTGACCGATGACTTAGGTTACTACGGACACTATCAGACGCCGTTGAAAGCTTTCAATCACGTTCTCGGTGGTAAGCGTAAATTCCGTGCTCACTTACTGCGTCATTTTAGCGTATTTCCTGATTTGATGGAAAACAATGCCTTCTATAATGAACCGTGGGTAGAACCTGGCGAAATGAAGTTCTTTATTGATGGCGCTTTAGGTGGCAGTACCGCGCTCTTAAGTGAGCCTTACTCCGATGAACCCGATAATGTAGGAACAGCTGTATTGACTGATGAAGAGCTCGAGAACCATGTCAAAACAGCAAGATACTATGGGGAAGCTGTCGCCATACATGTGATTGGCGATTTAGCAGTTGAAAGAGCACTAGATGTCATAGAAAAGTATCCTGCTCCAGTTGGCAAGAAAGATCGGTTTATACATGTCATTTTATTACGTGATGATTTAGTGGAGCGGATGCAAAGGCTTCCCATTGTTATAGATATACAGCCTGCTTTCGTTCCTTCTGATTTCCCTTGGGTTAGAGACCGACTTGGTGAAGATCGGCTTGACTGGGCGTATGCATGGAAGAAACTTCTAACTAAAGGTTTTATTTGTGGCGGGGGATCAGATGCTCCTATTGAAGACCCAAATCCTTTGTTAGGAATACACGCTGCGATCACAAGAAGATTGAGTTTTGAACAGCATGAAGGGTATTTGCCAGATGAAAAACTTAATCGCTATGAGGCAGTACAATTATTTACTTCGGGTGCAGCGGCTACTATAGGTAAAGCTAATTCACGTGGAAAGATTTCCGTTGGATTTGACGCAGACTTCACTGTCTTAAAAGAAGATCTCTTCACCGTAGAAGTGGATCGAATAGCTGAAGTACAAGTAGAGAAGACTATAGTCGCTGGTGAAGTTATGTATACATCGAATACACGATAACTGTTTAGTAAGTAGCGAAAGGGGAAAACTTTCTAAAAAGGAGGTTTTTCTTTGGAATTGCTAAAAGTACAAAGTGAACTGGATTGGAAGAAGCTAACGCGTAACGTTTTGATTCCCGTCGTCGGTGGATCGATTATCGGATATCTTGCCAACCGCAATACACAAGAACAGTATGCTAAATTGGAGAAACCTTCATTTTCTCCTCCAAGCGCTGTATTCCCGATTGCTTGGACGACTTTATACACGATGATGGGTGTAGCGAATTACCGCGTAGAAATGAAGCAGGGCACAAAAGCTGCTCCTCCTTTGTATGATATTCAATTAGGTCTTAATTTTCTTTGGTCCTTCCTATTCTTCAAGTGGAATTTACGAGGTACTGCACTGATCGAGATGACGATTATGTTAGGGGCAATTGCTATGACAGCTTATGAATTCAATAAAACTGATCGTACCGCAGGCGCATTAATGGTCCCGTATATCGGATGGGTCATGTTCGCACTAGTATTGAATTATTCTACGTGGAAATTAAATAAGTGAAACAGAAAAATGTCCCTGCCACTTCCGGCTGGGACATTTTTCATTGTTGATTATAATTCATACGCTTTGCAGTCTTATAGGCATCATACATTCCCCAAATCCATACAATGGGATAGGTAATCAATCCGATACCTACAAACATGAGTAGACCATTGATTCCTTGCAAGATAATAAGTAAAACCCCTTTAAGGATTTGTCCATTATATATTTGACCGACGCCAGTCCAGAAAAAACTTAGCACGGCGGCAATACCTGGATGCTTAAACATGTCATCTCCCCTTTCTGGCTGTTACATCTATCCTACAGTACACAGAAAGGGAATGACAAGATGTTTGCTATATATCTTTTTAGAAACGGTCTTTATCCAACTGATCACCCTTAACTTCTACGTCCCCTTCTTTTTCAAAGTGTACTTCTTCACGCTTCACTGTTTCGTGAATTGTTTCATTCTCTACAACCTCACGTTTCTTGAGTATGATTTCTTCCGTTACAACTGGCTTCTTTGTTACTTCCACTTGTTCTTCAGTAATCGGAATACGAATTGTCTCGTCATCTTCCCTGAATGCTGCAGCTTCATTGCCGTAGCGTCCTTCAAGACCAGCTCCCCCATCTACAACAGGTCTACGTTCGATCGTCACTTCATCGTGTGAAACGCTGACATCTACTGATCTAGGTTCTTCCACTACTTCTTTTTCAACACGGATTTCTCCACGCTGTGTTTCATGCTTATCCACTTGAAGACGTTCTTCGTGTAAGCGTAAACGTTCTTCATCTGTATCTGTACCAGAGAAAGCATGTTCGCTTGTATGAAGTCCAGAATCTATGTCTCGATTGTGATGGTTGAGTCTTTGATCAGGAAGCGTTTGATTCAATCTGAATGCCGGATCTCCGCCATTCAATTCTTGGTCTGTTACACTCAAACCGTTTGCTCCAAGATTCACGTCTGTACTTTTTCCATCTCTACCATAGAACTCGGTGTTGTTCATATAATGGCGATTTGCTTCACCGGAATCAACATATAGCAACATTCCACCCTGTTCGATTTGCTCATAGTATTTTACTGTGTCTTCTGTTCCAAACTCCAGGCTATCTACCATACGACGTACATGGTCTTCTCCGGATACAAAGCCCATAAAGCGATCCCACCATGAATCGTCTGCTGATTTAATTTCTGCATCTGTACGACTTCTAAGCATAGTTAGTTGATCTTCATTTTTTACAACTACATAAATATCGTCTTCAGGCCATCCTTCTTTTTTTAGCTCATCTAGACGGTTCACCAATTCTGTTTCATTAAAGTACATTCCAATATATCTATTCTTACCCATATAAATCTCCTCCTAGTGTTGTAGTAAATTATTTAGAACTCTTATATCGTCGTGTTGATACATTTACCCCAGTTTTTTAAAATAGAAACCTTTTCATTAAATTATTTATGGGATGTATAAATTTTTGCTAGTAAGGAATGCTGATAAAAAGGAGTGATGTCATGCTGGAATTAGATACGCCAATTGAAGGCAAATTAGCTTGTTTTGGGACTTTACGGGATAAAGTGGATCAGCACGGGTATCATTTTGGTGGTGGCTGGGATTATCATAAAGGTAGTTTCGATTCCATCCTTCATAGGGAAGCCGGAGAAACCATTTACTTACGTGTACCCTTTGAAGTCCATGACGGCGAACTTGATGATTTCAACACATCCATTAAATTCAAAAAGCCATACGTGATCAAACATGTGGTCAATACGGGGCTAGATCCTGACTCAAGTTCTTTAATAAGTGGTTCACTCAATCAATTCCAGGAACCATTAGATCGCGATGCAGAAATCCGTGATAAGAGTCGTTGGGAAATTGCCGGTGAACTAGCAATTGAAGAAATACTACAGTATTTGGAATGAAAAAGAGGATCTTCTCGCCGGCTTTGGCTGAAGATCCTTTTCTCATCCGCCACTTCGGCAAATAACAGTAATTCTTCTGTACTTATAGACGCTATTTTCATGCAAACCCTTCACTTTACTTGTTTAATTTAGCGTTCCCTGTTGGTCGTCGCTAAAACTATTCAGCTACTTGCTTCATTTTCAAAGTACAATTCCTTATGCAGGCCACAACCTGGATTGAAGTTCTTCTTACAAGAAGGACATTGATAGGAGCTATGAAAGTATTCGTTAATCGTTAGTTCATGACCGCACGTACCACAAAGTATTGCTTTCTTGTCAAATTGACTAGCCGGCCAAACTGCGTGATGATCGCAACCTGTTTCTTCATGGCATACGTGACATGGGAAATAGGTATCGCAACAATAGAACTTGATGGCAATTCGGTCTGTTTCTGCTGTGTAATGAATGCAGCGCGTTTCATCATCTACTAACAACCCCCGAACTTCATGATGGTGTTTTTTCATTTAACCACTCCTCGTATAGTAGTAAGAGCTCTTTCCGAACGAATATCTAGTATGCATGATAAAAAGACATCTCAACAACCGTAAGTTTACGACTACTGAGACGTCTTATGTCTACATATCCTTATGAGTAAATGGACACTTTCCTGTAAGTGGCACGCTGTCATCGCCGATAAAAAACTGTTTCCATTCGTTATGTGTTGGGTCTCCATAGTGGCTAATGTCCGGATGCTTTGGTAGGTCATCCCATAACTCTACACGTTCACGAACTTTCTCTCGCGAGTTAATTCCACCTTTTTCTGTACCTGTTAGGCCTTTGAAAATCTTGCGTGGCTGAAACCCGATGACCATTGCGTTTCCTAGATCTCGTGTCTTCCGTTGCTTATAGGCCGGTGCATTCCCGAAAGCAAAAATCGGTTCACCTTGGAAATGGAAATCCCACAGATAATGATCGGGATCCCGTGGTGCTTCAGCAGGCCATTGTTCTTTATCTTCTGTATGTAAATACTGCAAAATATCCCAAAACTGCTGTCGATACTCTTCTATTGTTCCCTCTTTTTCAAAGGGTTCAACAAATACAAACAGACCATGGCGCTTATGCTTTGGATTTTCGAATAGTGTCAAAAAGGCTTCCAATGCCTGTGGCAAGTTCGACCAGTCATCTTGAGACACATAGGCGTATCGTAGTTCACCCTTATTTTCGCCAGCCATTCCAAAATAGCATGGAAATGTTTTATCGGTCACGATAGTATGAAAGGTCTGATATTCTCTAAGTAACCATTCTGGTAAATCATTACGTTCTGCAAAGTCTTCCTTTGTTAATAAAGCGTTTGACGTTTGAATCAACGTTTCATCCCCCTCTAACTTACTATGTTGTATATCCTTTACCCTGTTGTTTACAATTTAACACATATGTATTTCGAATATAGGTTTCGTCAGTAGGAACCTATATAGTATATAGAAGACAATAAGGCATTATGAGTAGTAAATTCACTTTCATTTCCGTACTATTTGATTCAATACAGTTGAATAGGTATCTACATTCCACCTAAAAAACACCTTATCGATTTCATTCGACAAGGTGTTTTTTCATTGTAGAGGTTTTGGATTTTCCTGTATTTCATCTATCGTCTGCATAACCAATGTAACTGCCTGACTTAAGGCACTACCTCCGCCAAGCGCTGCAGCGACACCTACAGCTTCCAATACTTCTGAAACTGTTGAACCTGCATCCATAGAAGCTTTTGTATGGTAAATAATGCAATACTCACTATGTGCATAGACACTTACTGCAAGTGCAATAAGCTGCTTATATTTCTGGCTAATTTCTCCTTCTTCAAAACTGACCTCTGTGAATTTGTGGAATGATTTCATTAACTTAGGCAATTGTTCACTCATTGCGCCCATACCAGTTTTGTAATCTTGCAGCACTGCATCCGTAAATGTATAGTCTTCCATAAAATCGCCTCCCGTCATAGCAACAGTATGTCCGATTCTTTGTTTGCTATTCAGCGATAGCGAAAATGATTATTTTTTGATGATAAAACATGAATTACAGGACGAATGGATTAATATGTCCACCCACGTTTATATTGAACGGGTGCTTCGATTTCTACATTCAGTTCTTTTGCTGCTGTATATGCCCAATAAGGATCACGCAATAATTCACGGGCAAGCAAAACAATGTCCGCACGATCGTTCTGGAGAATTTCTTCCGCTTGTAGGGCTGACGTAATCAATCCTACCGCACCCGTTGCAATATTTGCATGCTGACGAATGACGTCTGCAAACGGTACTTGATAGCCTGGAAATGGATGGATAGTAGCTGGAACTACACCACCAGAACTCACATCGACCAGATCGACGCCCTGTTCTTTCATCCACCCGGCCATTTCTGCATATTGTGAAGGATCCATGCCGCCCTCTTGATAATCTTCTGCTGAGATTCTGACAAATAATGGACCTTCCCAAACAGAACGGATTGCATCAATTACTTGCCCTAGTATACGATAACGATTTTCTGCTGATCCTCCATATTCATCCTCACGGTGATTACATAGTGGAGTCAAGAACTCATTGAGTAAATAACCATGTGCACCATGGATTTCAATCACGTCAAAACCAGCTTGTTTGGAACGGATTGCCCCTTGTTTGAATGCTTCGATTGTTTCTTCAATGTCAGCAATAGTCATTTCTGCTGGTGTTTTATAATCTTCATTAAATGCAATGGGGCTTGGAGCATGAATGGGTCCGTCCACTGTTGCTTTTCTTCCTGCATGCGCTAATTGGATACCAGTACGGGCACCATGCTGTTTCATCAAACGAACGATTTCAGTTAGACCTTCGATATGCTCATCTGACCATATCCCTAAATCCTCACTTGAGATTCTTCCTCGTGGCTGAACGGCTGTTGCTTCAACGATGATCAGGCCAACTTGTCCTACCGCACGTGTTGCATAGTGAATTTTATGCCAATCTTCTACATTTCCATTCTGATTATGTGAAGAATACATACACATCGGTGCCATGGCGATACGATTTTTGAACTCGACGCCGCGTATAGTATAAGGACTAAATAATTTTGCCATGAATAATTCCTCCTCTAATAGTTGCTAGGGAAAGTATAGCAAATTTATACTGATTTTTAATGTCCAAGGATTTTAAACCAACTTTATGAAACATATGGTAGCTCTTGAACGTATAGTAGACTATAAATAAAGGAGGTTTTCTTTTGAACCCACTCGTTTCAATATGGACACAACCTAAGCAAACCATTCGTTATGTTCTCGAATACAAAACATGGAGCTATAGTTTTTTCATCTTGTTCCTTGTTTCAGTCAGCGTCGGTATGACATCCTTTGCTGAGACGGATATCTTACCTGACCTTTCATTACCTTTAATTATCATGCTTAGTATCGTGTCGTCGTTCATCGGGACTATTATCAGCGTGTTTATCAGTTCTGCTCTATACACTTGGGTAGGGAAATGGCTTGGAGGTAAAGGGAATTTCAAAGACATGGTGCAAATGTCGCCGATCGCTTCCATTCCGATGATTTGGATGATGCCGATTAATTTGCTACTTGTTATTATCTTCGGTAAGAACTTATTTGTGGATACGATGAATAGTGTAGATCACGATGTATTTGGAACATTATCTATTGTATTATTGTTTACCAACTTACTCACACTAGCGTTAGGCATTTTCGGTACTGTGATTTTATCTAAAGGTATTGGGGTTGTCCATCACTTTTCTTCATGGCGCGGATTTGGTACGATTATGATTGTTACCGGTTTATTTTTAGTATTAATGATTCCTTTTATCATCTTTTTAGTATTTGTTCTACTTGCTTCCTAAATTCAAAATAAAAAACTGAAGGCGATTCCACTTCTGGAAACGTCTTCAGTCTGACGCAAAGCCTAATGAGCTTTGCGTTTTATTTATTGACCATTTTCATAAATTCTTTCATTAAGCCTGGAAGATCTGGCCAAGCATGTCCTGATACTAGATTTCCTTCTGTATGAAGATCTTTTTCGATATATGTGGCACCAGTTGCTGTAACATCCGGCTTACATGCGATATATGCTGTATACTCTCTGCCTTTCATTAGATCCGGAATGACAGATAACACCTGTGCAGCATGGCAAACTACCGCCACAGGTTTATTCTCTTCAAAGAAATGGCGGACAATGGCTGGTAATGATTCGTCTAGCCGGATATACTCCGGTGCACGTCCACCTGGAATAATGAGGGCATCATAGTCTGCGGGATTGACATCTTTGAAGGCAATATGTGAATCCAAACCATACGCTGGCTTTTCAACATACGTTTCCATTCCATCAATGAAATCATGGGTAACAGTATATAATTTCTTTACTGATGGCGAAGCAATAGTTGTGTCGAATCCTTCTTCCAAACAACGGTAGTACGGATAGAAAATTTCCAATGCTTCTACGGCATCGCCGCCGAGAATCAATACTTTTTTACTCATATACAAATCCACTCCCTACTCTGAATTGTCTTACTCCTTTACTTCATTCGACAATTTGATAATGAACCCTCTTTCTTTCCATGAAATTCTGTTCTTTATGTATGGTTATCTCGAATTAAACCATATTATGACGAGGAGGGATTTCTATGGATAAAGATATACGTCATTTGTTTCATAAAGGAACGATCAATGAGGAAATGGGAATGGAGTTTGAGGCAACTGCCGAAGAAGCTTCACGCGCTCGAGAAAATGCAAGCGGTAAAGAGTATCGGGATGCGTTGAAAGAAGTCTATCGCACAACGGAGGATAAAAGAAAATAATTCGTAAAAAGCCCAGTGTAAATTGTGGGCTTTTTTACATCTTACTAGACATATTCCTTTGTCTTCTGCGTATCATATATTGCTCAATAATGATTGCGAGGATCGTTCCTGTAATTAATCCGTTAGATAATGTTGAAGCTACAACGGCAGGGAGTTGAGAAAGACTTTCTGCTGGTACGAACATAGTACCTACACCTACCATTAAACCAAATGCTACGGCTTGTCGCGCGCGTTCTTTTTCTGGGTCAGCATCGAGTTCATTGAATGCCATTGATACCATTTTCGTAAAGATGGCGAAAGTTACAGCGTATGCAACGGGCGCTGGTAAAGCTGCAAATATTGCCATGATACTTGGAAACAGTGTAATGAATACTAATAGTGTACTCCCAATAATAAATGGTTTTATAGACGCCATACGTGTCGTGCCGACAAACCCGGCAGATCCTGAAATCGGTACGGATCCAATGGCAGAAAAAGCCCCTGCGATCAGATGGATGAATCCTGAAGCAAATGCTCCTTGGCGTAATCGATCTGGCGCTTTGATTTGGAAAGACTCCTTCAATAAATGTTCCATGACACGGATAGACGCGAGCATATTCGCTACTAACAATAATGTGATGAAGATCGCTGTAACGAGAACACCACTATCCCACACAGGTTTTCCATAGACAAACATTTTCGGTAGTTGGATTATCTGTTCGGACACGTTTGCGATGGTTGGTGTTTTTCCTAACATTAAGAAAATCCCCCAGCCAAGTGTAATGGAGATCAATATCGCATATTTAGATATGAACGGGCGTTTATTAGCCATCGCAATAAACGTGATGAACAAAACCATGACACTTCCAAGGAAAATGACTGGATCAAGATGGTCTCCTACTTCTTCTACTCCCATCATTCCTTTCATGAAGGTTCCGCTTAATTGTAGGATCAGCAACATTAAATAAGTGAACGTGATCGCTGGCGTGAAGAGCACTTTCATTTTTGTGATGATTCCCGTGGCTGCGAGAATAATGAATAGGACACCACTGTACAACATCCCACTTTGCAATGCTTGCAAGGCGTCTGTTGACGTTGTATAAAAAATGCCAACCATTCCGGCATAGACCACATAAATTCCCCACCATAAGCCTGCGGGCCCTTCGTTGATTGGCATTTTATGTCCAAAGAATGCCTGGATCAGACTGGCAACGCCAAGGACGAATATCGTTCTTTGCATAAATAGCGATGTCGCTACTGGGTCCATACCGAAGGCGTGCGCGATGGCTATGGGGGCTGCAATAGATGATGCGATGAGAAAGACGGTCCATTGTATGCCGCCTGCTAGATGTTTCATTAGACGATTCCTCCAATAGTGCCGTGCGAATTAGAATTCATATAGTATACCATGTGAGTAATTTTTTTATCATATATTGTCGCTTCTTCCATTTTAGTTTTGATGCAAAATTAAAATGAAAAAAAAGACTAAAGACACCCCCTAATTCAAGAGTTTGTCTTCAGCCTTACACTACATAATTAGCTAATAATCCACTTTCCGTTATTTACCGGACGGTTGCAACGTAAGTACACGGCCGTCAGGGATTTCTTGTGTCATGAGTGTTTCGTGGTATCGGCCTTTTGCCCAGTCTTCTGCTTGATCGTGGAACCATTTGGATTTCAGATGTCCGCTTTGACCAGGTCCGACGACATGATAGGTTTTGGACAAATCATCTAGGTCGGCAACGAAACGCCATGATGCACCGTGGTTGACGGAGCCGTCGTCTTTGAAGGCAGCGGCTTGTACTGTGATATTGGATCCGCCAATCGGTTGTTTTTCAGGATTTAATAGTTTTGCGAATAGGGGGGATGCGCTTGCAAGTGGGTGAGGGAATGTCAGTTGATGATAGTCGCCCCATGACCATTTTTGTTGTTTGTCCCCATAGTCATTGGCGATTTTTTTCATTGCATTACTGAATGAATCATACACCCATTGATCGATGCCTTGTTTCTCATCTAACCAGACACTTTCTTCTCCGCTATAGCCTTTACGTAGAAGTTCGTCTGTAATTTGGTTTTTGCCTGGCATTAGTTCATAGACATCTGCCGGCATTTCATCGCGGAACATATCAATTTGCAGTTGTTTCATCCACTTATGAAAAACTAGTGGAGCACTGCTATCTTTTGAATCGACTTGATCCCATTGCTTCAACGTATTCAATACTTCTTTAAAGTCACCGGATTGGTCTTTGTTCTCTACTGATTTAATCATGGAATCAAGGAATTCAGCTGCGTAGAGGTTTTTTTGGTCCATTTGCAGTTTCATCATGTCATCCACCGTGAAATTATCTCCTTCCCGCAACACTTCCGCAATCCGTTCGAAGCGGTATGGTTGCGCCCAGAACTTCGTGATGTGATATGGATACTTTTCATCCACCACTTCATTATTAGCTGTTGCGATAAAACCTTCTTTAGGATTCACGACACGTGGTAGCTCATCATATGGAATATAGCCTTCCCAACCGTAGTCGGAAGAATCTCCTGGCACTGCCAATTGTGCGTCACCTTGTTTACGAATGGGAATGCGACCATTCGCTTTATACGCGATTGTGCCGTCCGTCGAAGCGAAGACGAAATTCTGTGCCGGGGCGTGAAACTTCTCTAATGCCTTCTCGAAGCTTTCCCAATCTGATGATTTATTCATCTCCATAATCGCTTCGAGTTCAAGTGTGGGTTCGAGTGCCGTCCACTGCATAGAGAATAATGCATCGGGATTTTCTTTTTTATACATCACATCTGAAATAATCGGACCGTGTTTTGTGACAATTACTTCATATGGAACATCTTCGGCCCCTTTTACTTTAATTGTCTCATTTCGCACTTCTGCCTGTTCCCACTTGCCATCATAAAGGAATTGGGCTTTTTCACTTGGATGCGGAACTTCAATATAAAGATCTTGCACATCCGGTCCAACGTTCGTCACACCCCAGGCAATATCTTCATTATTTCCTAAAATGATTCCTGGTATGCCTGCAAAGATTACTCCTTCAACATTCTGCTCTGGAGATTGTAAATGCATCTGATACCAAATTGACGGTGTACTGAGTCCTAAATGCGGATCATCAGCTAGTAATGGTTTACCGGAAGCCGTCTTTTCTCCTGATACTACCCAGTTGTTACTACCATTGAATTCAGGTGGTGAAAGTTCCGGTAGAAAACGTCCCGCCACCTCTACGTTATGTTCTTTATTAGCTGTCATGATAGATTCTGCATTTTCGGGATACGTCAGGAATAAATCCTTCACTTTCTCTTTTGGAAATGCATTAATCGCCCAGTGACGGAATGCTTGCGGTTGCCATCTTCCACCTAAGTCATACGCCATATACTTCCCGATCGTTAATGAATCGACCGGTGTCCACTCTTCAGGCTCATATCCAAGAAGTGCAAATTCATAGGACAGTTTCTTTTCAGATGTAGCTTCCTCAATGAATGCGTTGACCCCTTCTGCATACCAGCCAAGCACCGCTTTTGCATGTTCTCCATATCCTTCATATGAAGCTTCCGCAGCATTTCGCAAACTAAACGTACGAAATAACTTATCCGTATCGACAGCCTTATCCCCGATGACTTCTGCCAGACGACCACTCGCCTGTCTGCGTGCTAAGTCCATTTGGAATAAACGGTCTTGCGCTTGCACATAACCTTGCGCTCGGTACAGATCTTCATCCGAAGCAGCGTTGATATGTGGGACTCCATTTTGATCCCGTGTAATGACTACTTCTTGCTCAATGAATGAGACTTGGTGCTCTCCTGCTTCAAGCGGTTTTGACTTCAGGATGTAAGCGTTTGCAAATATAGCGACAAGCACTGCTATAATAGATAGTATACTAAGCGCCCACAGCGTAATTTTTCTACCTCTCCCCATATTATTCCCCCCTCTTTAGAACTTAGTATACTATTAATATTCTAAAATTACTTTAGTTATTATTCTGTAATGTAAGGATATAAAATGATATTGATAAATTGGAAAGATATTGGGGTTACATTTTGAACTACATAGACGTACTCCCCCGAAAATGCGGACCTAAACTGGAACTTTCCCCTCCTTCTCACTAACAGCTTCTATTATGCCTAAAATTTTAAAACCACAAAAAAGAATGCCCCTAAAAGTCATTGACTTCTGGGACATCCTTTTTTCAGTCTACTTAACGGGATTCGAAAATCTTTTGGATGACGTGATTATTGTTCGATTTTCCAAAGTTTTTATGAATACAGCTCTCGGGCTTTTCGCGTAAGATGGACGCGAAGCTTTTGGCCAATTCCGCTTCCCCCGCCACATGCACTTCTTTCCATCCACGCTTCTTTTTCATACTACCGACAACAGAGCCCATGTCTTTATAAAAGCGATCCAGATTTTCTTTCAATCGCTGATCAAATCCGTCTGTATGTCCTCCTACTCCCCGCTGTATGGAAGACTTGATGTCTTTTTGTTCTTTCCAGACATCGAGACCCGAATCAAATTCATACACTGTTTCGTCATGGACTCTCCCCATTGCTGTATCCAAAATCCGGACATTACTGTAACTCGGGAGTATAATTCCCGCTTCTGGATATGCTTGTAACATATACTCCAATTCATTCGTCATCGCTTGGTTTTCCCAATGGAAACTCGTCTTGACTGCCACTTGAACATAATGAACAGACCAAATTTCAGGATCTGCTGCTGCAAAAATGATAGCACCTTTCGCCAAATCATTTTGCTTATCTTCAATTTCCTTCATCACACGGTCTTTCAATGAACGAAATGCAGTCAATTCTTTTTCATCTCCGGATGCGACAAGATATTCATCAAGCCTTTTCAAACCAGATTTCAAATGAATTCTCCATGCAGCTTGTTGTTGTTCAGGATCTGCAGGATTCGTGTTTAAGTATACTGATAGCACACATCGATCATCACAGTGAAATGCTTTCAACTTTTTCAATTCTTCGCTAATACTCATCCAATCATCCTCCTTATTCCCTCAACTGTAGTATGCCCGCTGAAATGAATATTACAAGGTAATTAGAGCTGTGAATTTTTTCAAGTAGAAAAGCAGTGCATCCTCACACGAGTAATACACTGCCTTTACTATTTAACTAGTTAAACTTTTTTCCTGTCTCCTGGATAATATCCATGCTACAACAATAATAATCGCAACCGATAAGAAAATTGTATATACACTACCTGTTATCCCTGCTACTACAAATCCAATGAATGCAGCAACAGCATTCAATAAAGCATAAGGGAATTGTGTTTTAACGTGATCGATGTGGTCTGCGCCAGCACCGGTTGAGGATAAGATGGTTGTGTCGGAAATCGGAGAACAGTGATCTCCAAAAATCCCTCCTGATAACACTGCTCCAATACAAACGAGCAGATGTGCATCTAATGCAACTGCCATTGGAATAGCAATCGGAAGCATGATGGCAAATGTACCCCATGAAGTACCAGATGCAATTGCCATGATGGCACCTACAACAAATAATATTGCAGGTATGATAAAGGCTGGAATATTTCCTTTCATCATTTCTACGATATAATTTGCCGTACCCATTTCACCAATGACTTGGCCAAGTGCCCATGCTAGCACAAGCGTTGTCGCGACATAGACCATTTTTTGCATGCCCGTTGTATAAATATCAACAGTTTCGCCAAACTTTTTGACTTTAAAAATCAGCATCAGCAATACAATTGTGATGGCGGCAAATAAATAGGCCGTACTAAGTGACACACGGAAATCTCCACCTGGTACCGGTTCGAACGGAAATCCGTAAGAAACAAGCAAACCGAATAAAGTAATAAATAGAACTAGTAGTGGTAGCCACACTAAGATTGCGCGGCTCCCAGTCGTATATTCATTGGTAACTTCCGGTTTACGCAAAGGCTTTGATTCAGCCCAATATAACTGACCTGTTTCACGTACGCGCCGCTCTGCTTTCGCCATCGGTCCAAAATCGAGTTTCGTTAGGGCTATCACCGGGACTAAAAGAACAGCTAATATGGCATAGAATTGAAATGGGATCACTGCAACAAGTGTACTGAATTCAGAATCAGTAATATTAAGCTTGTCGAATTCCGCACGAATTAATCCCATAATATAAACGCCCCACCCAATAAACGGGATTAAAACTGCTACCGGTGAAGAAGTAGAATCAATAATCCACGCAAGTTTTTCACGTGAAATCTTGGCTTTATCAAAAATCTTTTCAAAAACCGGCCCCACAATCAAAGGTGTTCCCAAGTCTGAAAAGAAGATAATAATCCCACCGAACCATGCGCCCAGTTGCGCTCTAGCCCGAGTAGTAAAAAACTTTGCTGAAGATGTGGCAAGTGCTGCACCGCCACCGGATTTTTCCATTAGCGCAACAAATCCTCCAATAAAAAATAGAAGAACTAATACAGCTGCATTATAACCGTCAGTTAATTGAGGAAATATATAATCTCCTATCGTAGAAGTAGTAGCGGTTAGCGGATTACCGCCAACGAGGAGAAGCACACCAATAAAGACACCTGAGAATAAAGCAATGATGACATTCTTCGAGATGATCGCTAAGACAACCGCGACGATCGGTGGTATAAGCGAAAGTATTCCCATATGGTCCATAAATATTTTCTCCTTAAATTATGTAGTAGCCTGCATACACATACAATTTACAGACTATTTCATTATAAATAATGGGGCCATAGATAGCAATGCTTTATCAAAAACGCCTAGTTTGGTGCTGTCTTTCTGAAGAGGAAAACAACAAAGTTATTTGCTATGCATCATGTAATTCATAAATAAAAGCAATTTGCTTACCTACTTGTCCTAGTTCATCTAGAACACCTAGTACTTCCTTAGTCTCCTTTTTCAGCTGCATCGTGGATCGCAATCAATGCTTGTTCGTTCTGCTCATTTCGTATGTCTAGTTGTTTAGATTGTTCATACTTATCGTTCCATCTCTTTTTAGTCTTGATAATAACTTTTAGACTTCTTTTGATATCGTCAATTGTCGTATAAAATTTCGGATTTTGCTCAATCTAGTCGGTAGGAGGTGGACGAACATGACGAATAAAAACAATAAAAAAACCATGAATGAACGGACACACAATCCGTTGAATACGTATGAAAATAAAAACAAAGAAGCGAGTAACAGCAATAATCAACATCCCGAGGAGCATTCAGCAGAAGAATTTTCTGCAGAGTTTGGATCTAGGCCGAAAAATAAGAAGAAGAAAAAATAAAAATAACTGCCGTGTTCCGTTATTCAGAATAACGGCAGTTGTTTTATTTTATACCCCTTCATTGATCCCGAAATGATGTCTTCCATACCAATTCGCTACCTTATTGTATACAGAGGCAAGTACTTGCTGGAATAGCATACCGAAAACAATCGGCATGACGACTTTCGCTGGGAAGAACGTTGTCGCAATGACAACACCTGTTGCAATATTTCGCATGCCTCCCACAAACATGAATGTAGTAGCAATCACTGGATCTTTCCATAGTACATGCGCGATCCATAAAGCACTTGCATAGCCCGTTAACGCTATGAACAGTACTAGGGCAATAACGCCGGCAAGTTCAAAAGAAACCTTCTGAACATAAGGCGCTACCGCACTACCATTGATCGCTATAATCGCAAACAGACTTAGTTTAGAGAATGGAGCTAAACGAGGTCCCCATTTCTTCTGAATGCTTCCCTTTGATAGTTCATTTAACGTGATACCTAGTATGGTTGGTAGTACAATCATCCAAAGTAAATTAAGTATCAGTGACATCGTATCAATTGTTACACTTTCTCCTACGACGAAATATAGAATAGCTGGTAAAATGATGGGTGCTAGTAATGTATCAATTAATATAATAGATAAGCATAAAGGTAGATTACCTTTCGAGATCGTTACCCAAATCACACTCGTAACACCTGTTGGAATAGCTACCGCCAACACAAAGCCTACCGTTAATAAATGGTCATCAAAAAAGATTATGGATAAAAAGTAAGCCCACGCAGGCATTACTATATGCAGAAAGGTGATACTTGCGAGTACTACGGCGGGATACTTCCTTACCATACGCACTTCTTTGACATTCATACCTAGACTGCCTACGAACGTCATAAACGCAAACAACCAAGAGACGATAAATAATAACTGCTCCCCTACCTGATGAAACAATACACCGAACACTAAGCTAAGAGGCGTTAAGATGGCAATCCATCGTTGTAAAAAGATATTCAAACTACTAAACATATAATTCCCTTCTTTACTAGCCTGACGTCATCGTTGATATAGTCGTATTCTAGCATAGTAGATTATGTGAGAATCAATGTTTTAGCTAATAAATAGTATGGGTGCATAAAAAAACCGTAGCGCTGAATGGCTACGGTTATGTTTTCGTAAAATTATTTTGTGTATGAAAGAACGGCGTATTTACTAAAGTTCTTCATTGCATCAGTCGCTTCTGCTTTCTCAGCATACTCAAAAATCCGTACATTTGCTTGATCAAATAATGTAATTACCCACATGGTTTCCAGTCTCCTTTCAATTTGTATTGATGTTCTGTTTATGAAACTAAAGCTTAGTTTGTGTAAGAGAGTACTGCATATTTGCTAAAATTCTTCATTGCGTTTGTTGCTTCAGCCTTCTCAGTGTATTCAAAAATCCGTACGTTTGCTTGATCAAATAATGTAATTACCCACATGTTTGTCAGTCTCCTTTTAATTTGTATTCGTGTATCGATATAAAAACTAACGCTTAGTATGTGTATGTTAGGACTGCGTAATTGTTAAAGTTTTTCATTGCATTTGTTGCTTCAACCTTCTCAGCATATTCAAAGATCCTTACGTTTGCTTGGTCAAACAATGTGATAACCCACATATTGTGTAGTCTCCCTTTTGTTTGGCAGCATAGTTCCTTGAATGGAATCTGCTAACCAATTTCTTTTGATACTCTTATCATACTCTGTTCTACAACAAAAGAAACCGATATGTGAAGCTTTTCACAAATCATTCAAAGTCAAAACGCTTACATATGGCAAAGTTGTGTCTGCAAACGTTTTCTTAGTACTCACGTATAAATTATGCATATTATTAAAGTAATACTTATTTTTTTTATCAACACAAAATTATTTCTTTCGACAGGAGTTGCGAACTTATATCTGCAATTATACATATTTCAATTCAATTAAAATGTAAAAAAACCGTAGCTACGTTCGCTACGGTTAAAGTGTTAACTGCTTATTTAGTGTACGAAAGGACGGCATATTTGCTGAAGTTCTTCATTGCGTTCATTGCATCAACCTTCTCAGCATATTCAAAGATTCGTACATTCGCTTGATCAAATAAAGTTATTACCCACACGTTGTTCAACCTCCCTATTACTTTTTTATCATTCAGTATTGTTGGCTATGTGTATGTTTAGTGATTTTATTTTGTATAGGATAAAACAGCGTACTCATTGAACATCTCCATGGCAGTTGTAGCTTCTGCTTTCTCTGCATATTCAAAGATCCGTACTTTTTCTGTTTCGAACAATGTGATAACCCACATGTTGTTCAGTCTCCTTTTTGGTTGTATTTTGATTCTTTAAAAGAGAATTCATGACCAACTTCTCTTGTTACCTTTAGTATACTATCCTTAGTAAACGATTTGGGTACATTGTGAAGACTTTCACAATTCATTCAAACATGAACCGCTTACATATGACCACTTTGTGAATTCTAACCACCATAGGTTTAGCTGTATACTCTCTTTTCTCTATGACTTTCAATTAAACACAGCACAGTATGTAAGACATAAACTATGATGAAAACATAAAGAAATGAATGAGCGTGATCAATCCATCTGTTTCTAATTTCATATTAGTGTGTGGAGATCAGCCAGTATATGTATGTCCTTGTTTTCACTTGTTTCCTCTACAACCAATGAATCAAGCCGAATATTCATCTGTACTATCACACCGTAGTCGAACAGATCATGGTCCTATGCTTTTCACGATTGATATCGAAGAAGCAACAAAACGCAACCAAACGTTTCGCACCGTATTATGGACAGGTGACCATTTGCAGCTCACACTTATAAGTATTGCACCGGGAGAGGATATTGGTTTGGAAATGCACCCACATATCGATCAATTTATTTGGATTGAGGAAGGGCAGGGTATGGTTCAGATAGGACGTAGAAAAGATCAAGTAGATTTCGAGCGACACGTTCAAGATCATAATATTATTATTATTCCAGCTGGTGCTTGGCATAATTTACTAAACGCAAGTACTATTCCTATCAAATTGTATTCTATTTATGCACCGCCAAATCATCCGCACGGAACAATTCATGAAACGAAGGCTATCGCAGAAGAAATGGAGTCCTCACATACTGCTGACAATAAATATATCTAGAATTATGAAATGCACTGTTGCTGTGATTGAAATAAAAAGACAAGGCAACCAATTGCACGGTGCCTTGTCTTTGTCATTTCTATTCGATTCATCCTTCTTTATAAGAATACAAATTCATCGAATGTCGTAAGCTGATCAGCTGAATTTCAATTTATTGTTTTGTCTCTTTCACATAAGCGAATAGACATTTTCTGTTCATAGTAGAAGAATTTTTATAAAAAAAGCAACGCTAAGCTAACCACGATAGAAATTGAGAACGCAATTTTACTTAAAAACACAAGCTCTTCACTTCTAAACTTCATAACAACTGCCAATACAGCTACAATCCCCATTACGATGGCCAGGGTCCTTTGAATTGTAAAGTTTGTAGGAAAAGATGTAAACGCTAGGTAGGATAAAAGCAGGCCAAATAACATATTGATTATGATTATACTGTTATTGGTTTTACTTTTATATAATACGACTTGCATTCCTATTGCTAGGATTATTAAAACTATATACATGATCTCCAATATGCCTAATGCCATTTGAGTACCCTCCTTCCTATTCTTAACTAATTCAGTAATTGTAACATGAAGTCGATATTTACGATATTTCTTCAATCGTTTTTTCATTATTTATTCAAATACAGCATCGCACATTTTGAATTTCACATAACAGTACGATAGCATAAACGGTCAAAAATCCTCTCAACAACCTGTCAGAGAGGATTTTAAACATACACCCATATTCTACCAAAATCACTACCTCGTTGCCGCCAAGTTATTTCAACTCTATCAAAGCGACTGTCTCCACATGACTACTATGAGGAAACATATCTACCGGCTGAACTTCCTTCGTGCGATAGCCCCCATCCTCAAGAATGCGTAAATCTCGCGCCAATGTTCCTGGATTACAAGACACATACACAATCTTTTTTGGTTTATAAGTTAAAATGGTTTCTAACAATTTTTCATCGCACCCTTTACGTGGCGGATCGACGACTAATACATCAAACTGCTTACCTTGCGCGTACCACTTTGGAATAATCTCTTCTGCTGGGCCTGCTTCAAAATGTGTATTGGTAATACCATTTAGTTCCGCATTACGCTTTGCATCTTCTATCGCCTGTGGTACTATTTCAACTCCGTATACTTCCTTCGCTTGCTTAGCCAAGAACAATGAAATCGTTCCTATTCCACAATACGCATCCACTACTGTTTCATTTCCAGTTAGGTTCGCGTAATCAAGTGCCTGTTGATACAACACTTCCGTTTGAACGGGATTTATTTGATAGAAAGAACGTGCTGAAATTTCGAATTCAGTCTCTCCAATCCGATCAATGATGACATCCGTACCATATAGATGGACCATTTCATTGCCCATGATGACATTCGTATTCGCTGTATTCACATTTTGCATAATGGACGTCACATTCGGTAATTGTTGCTGAATTAATTCGACTACTGCGTCTTTTTGCGGGAATTTTTTATGTCGCGTCACGAGTACAACCATCACTTGACCCGTCTGACGTGCTTTTCTAATGATTACATGACGTAGCATACCTTTGTGTGTATGTTCGTCATACGTCTCGATACCAAGCTGTTGAAGTTTATACTTAAGCATCGTCATCAGTTCGTCTGCTTCTTTCGTTTGGATCAGACAAACATCTGTATCGACTATGTGATGTGTACGGGCTTTATAGAAGCCAGTAATTATGCGGTCGTTCTCCGTATCAAATGGTATTTGTGATTTATTGCGGTAACGCCACGGATCATCCATTCCTTTTACTTCATGCACGGGCACGTTTGGAAGCTTAGCGATCCGGTCCATTACATCGCGTACCGATTTGCGTTTCTGAATCAACTGGCTCTCGTAGGACAAATGCTGCAATTGGCAGCCACCACATGTCGGGAATACATGGCAAGGTGGTTTCACACGAGATGGGGATGGTTCCACGATATTTACTAACTTCGCGAAACCATATTTCTTCAATGTCTTCAATACATGTACATCGACTGTTTCTCCAGGCAACGTTCCTGGAATAAATAATGGATAGCCTTCTACTTTCGCAACGCCTGCCCCATCATGTGTCAGATCTTCTATTGTCACTCGTATTTTTTCATTTTTATTTACTGCAAAGCTCATGATTTTTCCTCCATCTTTCAGATACTTCTAGTGTAACACGGGGAGGCAAACAAAAAAACAGACGTAATCACACGTCTGTTTCTTTACTGTTTTTATACTCATTTCTTGTCACTGCATCGTCTTTCAAGACAACAAAGAACGATAAAACGATACCCGCGATGATGACTAGAAAAGGCGCATAGAAAATCAAAAATTCATTCATCTTATTGCCTCCTTATGCATGGTGATTTTCTTTTCCTTTTACATAATCTTTATTGAACAAGAACATACGTAATAGTAAATAAAGCGATGGAATTAGCAATAATAATCCACATATGAATGCAATGATTAAAGCAATCGCCATTGCTTGGTTCGTAAAGCTATCGTAAATCGTCAAGTACGGGTAGAGCAAGTATGGATAATGCGATGCGCCATAGCCAAAGAAAGCAAACATGAATTGTCCTATTAATAATCCGACTGCCACACCATAATGACGCTGTTTCCAAATAAGGAAAACCGTACCTAGAAACAGGATGAACGATATCAGAAACATAGGCCAAAACGTTTGAATACTCTCGTAATGTAGCGGATTGTGCTTACGCAATTCAAATATAATCCCGCCAGCTGCGATGATCGTCGGCAATGCCCAGATAAGCGCGTATTTCCTTAAAAGTTGCGTTGCCTCCCGATCCCCGGCTTTATTCGCATACCACGTCAAAAATGCGGATGAGATATAAAGTGTTGCCGCTATACTGAGCACTACAATCGACCAAGTTAGTGGGCTAGTGAACAACTTCCAGTAATCTAAAACCGGCTGTCCATTCACTAACTCAATAAATCCACCTTCAGAAATCGTCAATACGATTGACAGTGATGCCGGAAGTAATAAACCCGTCGAACCGTAAGCAAAAGAATATCCTTTGTGACCACGGGCTCCATACGTTTCAAATGCATAGTAGGAACCACGGACTGCCAGAAGAATAATGGCAAAACTAACCGGGACTAGCAATGTGGTGCCATAATAAAAGGCGGTTTTTGGGAAGAATCCAATAATTCCCACAAAGAAAAATACTAGAAAGACATTCGTTACTTCCCAGACTGGTGATAAATAGCGCTGAATGACATTAGTCAATATTCGCTGTCTGCCCGTAAATAAACTGTATGCGTTGAAAAATCCAGCTCCAAAATCAATCGCACCAATTATAATGTAACCGAACAAAAACACCCACAATACCGTAATCCCTAGAATTTCGATATTCATCGGATGTCACCGCCTTTCTCCTGCTGCCGATCTAAGATTTCTTGTTCTACCGGATTCCGGATGAACATTCTCCTTAATACAACCACACTACCGATACCGAGAACCAAGTAGAGAAGCGCAAAAAGTACAAGCATAGTCGGTACTTGCCCACTAGTTGTTGCACCTTCAGCAGTACGCATAATATTACGTAATATCCACGGCTGACGTCCCACTTCCGCTAACCACCAACCCGCTTCGAGTGAAATGAAAACGAGTGGTCCTCCTATAACAATTAGCCAACGGAATAAGCGAGACTTGACAAATGACCATTTTCGCCACATACCAATCCAGTATATAGCCGACAATGCCATTAACAGCATTCCAATCGTTACCATAATATCAAAGAGATAATGGATGTATAGTGGAGGTATATCTTCTTCGGGAAATTGATCTAATCCGATGACTTCAGCACTTGGTGAACCGTGGGCCAAGATAGAAAGCGCATATGGTATTTTAATGGCGTATTTAACTTCCCCGTCGTCCAGCACACCATACAGTATTAACGGGGCGTTTTCTTCCGTCTCAAAATGCCATTCAGCAGCCGCCAACTTTTCAGGTTGATACTCGGCCAAATATTTACCTGACAAATCCCCAATCAGCGCTGCACTCACACTAAAAATGAATCCCACTTTCAAAGTAAGATATAGAGCTTTTTTATGATAGACGTGATTCGAACCACGCAACAAACGGAATGCTGCAATAGCAGCCAATAAAAAGGCAGATGTCATATAAGCTGTCCCGACCACATGCGCGACTTTTGTGGGCATGGCAGGGTTGAACATTGCTACAAGAGGATTGACGTTAATTAATTCACCATTCACTAAGTTAAAGCCTTGTGGTGCATTCATGAAGGCATTTACAATGGTTATGAATACTGCAGAGAATGAAGCTCCAAGCGCGACTGGAATAAGGAGTAGAAAATGTTTCTTTTGATTTTCAAAACGATCCCATGTATATAGGTAAATGCCGAGGAAAATTGCTTCAAAAAAGAAAGCGAACGTCTCCATGAATAATGGTAAAGCAATCACATTTCCCGCAAGCTCCATAAAGTTCGGCCATAATAAGGAAAGTTGCAAACCAATTGCTGTCCCTGTCACTACCCCTACGGCTACGGTGATGACAAAACCACGTGCCCAACGTCTAGCCAGTAAGATATAATGCTCATCATTTTTCTTGATACCCACCCATTGGGCTAGCATGATCATGAGTGGGACACCAACGCCAATGGTTGCATAGATAATATGAAACGATAAAGTTAGTTCTGTCAATATTCTAGAATAAAAAACTGAATCCACACAGGCCACCTCCTTTTTTCACGAGAATAATCTTCCAACAATTGATAGTAACATAATACCAGCAACAATAAATGCTAACCACATCAGACGCTTTTCTTGTCTTTTATACACACAATCACTCCTAAGCACAGTTCTACTTTAGTGTTTCCCTTAAAACACATTTCAATAACCTTTTTAAAGCGATTTGTTGAAATTTAGACGTATTTTCACATTCACAGCCCATCTAATTATTGTATACTAATCGATTAACCCATTTTACTTGTATTTTGTTAGTATTTACAGTATAATTGGTTAACTAATGAGAGGTGAAAGTAAATGAAAAGAGTTAAAAGAAAAGTTATCGCGTATATTACAAAAGGGGAAGGCAGACATCGTAAATTGCTCGTATATGAGCAAAAGGATCAGCCTGAAGCAGGTTTACAAGTTCCTGGTGGTACTATCGAACGCAACGAACTATTATTGGATGCGTTATATCGAGAAATCGAAGAAGAATCCGGTATCGTGCGTGATGAACTTATACTAGAAGGTAAAGTTAAAGCTTCAAAATATTTCCCAGAAGATAAGAATGTAATTTACGAACGTACAATTTTCCATTTTTCCTATATAGGAGAAAACAAGCACGAATGGGAACATATCGTAGAAGGCGAAGGAAAAGACGCAGGTCAATTATTCAGCTATCGTTGGATGCCGTTGAAAGAAGTGCCAAAGTTAGCTGCTAAACAAGGAGAAGCGATTGAATACATCTGATATCGACCTGATACGATGCGCATTGCATCGGGCCCACCCAATTAATTTTTCACAATAAAAGACTATTCCATCCGAACGTTAGAAATTCGACTGGAATAGTCTTTTTACTTTTTATTTGATTTGGTTCACTTGATCCTGCGGACGTAATTTGTGTAACGGTACGAACATTTCGACATGTTGATATAAATTTTGGAAAGTAGCCGGCAACACGCCGCCGTATTCTCCATCCAAGTTCAATAACACTTCGTCTTTGGAAGTCACCACAATTTTTTCTGCCTTCGCTGAAACAACTAAAGGATCATCCAAATGTTCTCCACGAGAAGCTAATGTGACCACACGAATAAATTCTGCAATATTGCATTTCTTTAAAATAAGCAATGTGAAATATCCATCGTTAATACTGGAGTTAGGTGCTAATTTCTCAAATCCGCCAACCGAGTTAGTCAAGCCAATCAAAAACATCATAGCTTCTTCATCAAATACATTTCCATCGTACTCAATACGAAGATGACTGGAATGTATAGAAGGCAACATTTCAATTCCTTTTAAGTAATAAGCCAACTGACCAATTACTGTTTTTAAACGGCTTGGAACTTCATATGTCAATTCCGTCATGCGGCCGCCACCGGCTATATTAATAAAGTAGCGATCATTCATTAACCCTACATCGACCGGTATCGAATCTCCTTGGCAAATAATATCTACAGCATCATCGATTTCTCTCGGAATACGCAACGCTCTTGCGAAATCATTCGTTGTTCCCATAGGAATCAAACCGATTTTTGGACGTTTATCAAAATGTCCGACACCTTCAACTACTTCATTGAGCGTACCATCGCCACCTGCAGCAATAATAACATCGAATCCTCTGCGAACCGCGTCTCTCGCTGCCGCTGTTGCATCACCCTCGCAAGTTGTAGCGTGAGCGGATGTTTCATAGCCCGCATTCTCCAATTTTTCGAGGACTTCTGCTAAATGTTTACGGAAGACTTCTCTTCCTGCAGTAGGATTATAAATAATGCGTGCACGTTTCATACACTTTCCCCTCGATCCTTTCGCGTCTGAAACAAATCAGACCTTTGCCATTTTCAAATGGTTTCTTGCACATTGTTACTGAGACAATTGTAGAACTGGAAGCCATGTCGACCGAATATCACTATAAACAGCAAGCCAATTTTCAGGTTTAGCTGTAAATTCAGCCATCAACTGAGTATAAAACATTTTTTGTTTCTCTTCAAAATCAGAAGCGGCTTTAGCTGGTAGTTTCGCACGACCATCCATCACATACTTTTGAAGAACTGATGCCCGTGGCCCCCATTTTCCAACTACCTCACCCGCTGCGTTTAATAGTAAATACATAGGAATCGAACGTCCACCATTCGTTAAATATCGATCAATCAGCTCTGGATTTTCATCCCTCAACACAGCGCGAACGTCTATATTGGCAGCTTCCGTAATTTTTCGAAGGATTGGATTATTCAGCATTGCATCGCCACACCAGTCTTCTGTAATAACTAATATATGGGGTTGCTTTTCTTTCAGCAATTCAATAAATTCATCATCCTGTGGTACTTCAAATGCATGATAGATCAAAAAACTGTTTTCCTTATGTGTTGCCATTTTGTCCATATACGTTTGAAGTGATACAGCATCTTCAAAATATTGTTGTTCTGTTTTCAATACAATCCCCCCTGTTTCACTGTGTATATTAACGAGGAAAAACGTCCAGGTTCAGACTATTTCGGCTTCTCCTGGAACGTTTTCATTTGATTGATAGATTAGCGCTTCTTGATCTCTTCCATCAATAATTTATTAACAAGCGGTGGATTTGCTTGGCCTTTTGTTGCTTTCATAACTTGTCCAACTAAGAACCCAACTGCGCGATCCTTACCATTTTTAAAGTCTTCTATTGATTGTTCGTTATTGTCCAGGATTTCGGTAATAATTGTACGCAATGTACCTTCGTCGGAAATTTGAACAAGTCCTTTTTCTTTGACGATATCAGCAGGATTCCCACCTTTTTTCACGAGATCAGTAAATACTTTTTTCGCGATTTTAGAAGAAATTGTACCATCTGTAATCAGTTTTACAAGTTGCGCCAAGTTTTCAGGCGTCAATGAAGTATCATGCAGTTCTTTCGATTCTGCATTTAGATATGCCGATACATCGCCCATCAACCAGTTGGAAGCCAATTTGGGATCCGCTCCAGCTTTTACTGTGGCATCAAAGAAATCAGACATTTCTTTTGTTAAAGTCAATACGTGTGCGTCATATTCCGGAAGATCTAGTTCAGACACATAACGTGCTTTACGAGCATCTGGTAATTCAGGAATTTCTTTACGGACACGGTCAATCCATTCTTGTTCGATATGAACTTCAGGTAAGTCAGGATCGTTAATAAAGCGATAATCATTGGCACTGCCTTTGATCCGCATCAATACTGTGTCGCCAGTTGCTTCGTCATAACGACGAGTTTCTTGTTGAATGGTACCGCCAGACAAAAGGATTTTCTCCTGACGAGCTACTTCATTTGCAATTCCACGACGAATAAAGTTAAACGAGTTCAAGTTTTTCAACTCTGTCTTCGTTCCAAACTTTTCTTGACCGAATGGACGTAATGATATATTGGCATCACAACGAAGTGAGCCTTCTTCCATACGTACGTCAGATACTCCCGTATATTGAATGATCGCTTTCAGCTTTTCTAGAAATGCATATGCTTCCTCTGGAGAACGCACGTCTGCTTCTGTAACGATTTCGATTAACGGTGTTCCTTGACGGTTTAAGTCTACTAATGAGTGTCCATTTTCTGTATGGGTCAGCTTCCCTGCATCTTCCTCTAAATGTACACGTTCAATGCGAATTTTTTTCTTTTTGCCGTCTACTTCAATTTCAATCCAACCGTTTGCTCCTACAGGACGCTTGTCTTGAGAGATTTGGTATGCTTTTGGATTATCAGGATAGAAGTAGTGTTTACGGTCAAAGTTCATAATCGGCGCAACGTCACAGTTCAATGCCATAGATGCCTTCATTCCAAATTCAACAGCTTTTTTATTTAACGTAGGTAAAACACCAGGATATGCGATGTCTGTTACGTGAATATTTTTATTCGGCTCTGCACCAAAATGAGCGGGTGCCGGAGACATGATTTTAGTATCTGTTTTAAGCTCTACGTGGATTTCTAATCCAACTATTGTTTCGAAGTTCATGATTATTTCCCCTCCCGAATCGATGGAGTACGTTTGTGGAAGTCAGTTGCTTGTTCATAAGCATGAGCCACTTTATATACTGTTTCTTCGTCAAAGTGCTTACCCATGATTTGCATTCCAACCGGTAGTTCATTAACGAAACCACATGGTATGGATAGTGCTGGACGACCTGTAAGGTTAGCTGGTACCGCCAAAACATCATTTGCATAATGAACTAGCTGATCTCCGCCTGTTTCACCCAGTTTAAATGCTGTTGTAGCAGCAGTTGGTCCAATGACTACATCATACTTTTCAAATACAGAATCAAAGTCTTGTGCAATCAATGTACGAGTCTTTTGTGCGCGTACATATAGATCTTCATGATGATCCGCACTCATTGCATACGTACCGAAAATAATACGTTTTTTCACTTCATCGCCAAACCCTTCTTGACGTGTACGGAAATATGCTTGTTCTAGATTTTCAGCGTTTTCTGTGTGATAGCCATAACGCAATCCGTCAAAACGTGAAAGGTTGGATTGTGCTTCGGATGAAGAAATTACATAATACGTAGTTGGCGCATATTGAATATGTGGCAATTCTACTTCTTCACAAACGGCTCCAAGTGATTCCAATACAGTAATTGCTTCTCTTACTGCTGTAACGATTTCTGCATCGACACCCTCCCCTAAGTAAGGTTTCGGAACTGCCACTTTTAGACCTTTAATATCGCCTGTAAGTGCTGCCGTGAAATCAGGAACCGCTTTTGCAGAAGATGAACTATCATTGTCGTCTTCTCCCGCGATTACGCTAAGCAATAGTGCGTTATCCTCCACAGTTCGTGACAATGTACCGATTTGATCAAGTGACGAAGCAAATGCCGTCAAACCAAAACGTGAAATACGACCGTATGTAGGTTTCATTCCAACAATTCCACAGAATGCAGCTGGTTGACGAACTGAACCACCAGTATCTGAACCAAGGGACAGTGGAACTTCTCCCGCTGCAACAGCTGCTGCTGAACCACCTGAAGAACCGCCTGGCACATAGTCTGTATTCCAAGGATTTAATGTATTACCGAAATAAGATGTTTCAGTAGTAGAACCCATTGCAAACTCGTCCATATTGAGTTTTCCAATATTGATTGCGCCAGCAGCTTCCAATTTATCTATAGCTGTAGCATTGTAAACAGGTACGAAGTCTTCCAACATTTTACTTGCACATGTTGTCTTCATATCTTTTGTTACAATATTGTCCTTAATACCAATTGGAACACCGAAAAGACGGCCACGTGTATTAGCAGCTTCTTGATCAAGCTGTTCTGCACGCTTTGTAGCCTCTTCTTTTGCGACGTGAATAAACGCGTGAATTTTCTCTTCGTGCTGTTCAATCGTTTGTAATGTTGCTTCTGTTACTTCTTTAGCAGTAACTTCCCCTTTTTGTAAAAGTGCTTGAAGTTCTGTTGCTGTTTTACTAGTTAACGTCATCACTTTTCCTCCTACTATCATTGTGCCATGAATGGTATTTTATACTGAAATTCGCTTACAGAATATCTGGAACCCTAATAAGTCCATCTTCCTGATCTTCTGCACTGGCCAGCATTACTTCACGGTCCAAGATATCTTTTGGCACATCTTCACGTAAGACGTTGATCATAGCAACTGGGTGCGTCATAGGTTTTACACCTGTAACGTCCACTTCTTTTAAATTACTTACACTTTCAATCAAATCTGCTATCTTTGCAGAGAAATTTTCTTTGTCTTCCTCGGAGAGGCCAATACGGACGAAATCCGCAAAATACTTGACGTCTTCTTTCGAAAATGTTGTCATACATCGTTCCTCCTCATTTTGCAATCGTACAATTAATCATACCATTTAATCAGTTTATTGGAAAGTTCATGTTACTACCTAAAATCTGTTAATATCCGTAGACGTGTACAAACGGTTCATCTCGCTCATTGTCATTCACAATCAGCACTTCGGGACCATTAACTGATGTGACACTTACTTCGATCGGAACATCTTTAAAATGCGTTTTAACCAATGAAGTCAAGTATTGTGAAAATCCGATCAGCTCTGTCTTGCCGAAGAACTGTATAGGTATCTCCACACGTAAAGAATGGAGTTTCTGGTCTTTATAAAAAGCTGTACCAATGACATTTACAAAGCTTGGGAAGTAATCATCAATGTCTTGTTTAAAGTTTTTAAATGTCGTATTCAAGTCACGATAATTCCCCGTTGATGAAGATGCGGGGAGTAATACATACTGCTCGTCTACTTCTTTCCAACCAGTAAATTCTTTTTTACCTTTTGCAGCTAAAGAAGTGGCAAAATATGTGCCTGGTACAATATCGTTGCGACTTTCTTGCTTAAACAATCCAACCGCAATTGGTATATCCGCAAGCTCCGGTTTACTGCGCAACCTACTTAAAATAATATCCGCCATCTTCTTGCCTTTTTCTTCGATTGTTTTATCATCAATTCGGCGTTCACTGCCTTCACGTGGATAATACACCGAATTCATCGCCAGTCCAATAGAAATGCCAGCCAATTTCACTTTTTTGTCGTCAGTCATCTGTAAATAGTTTTGCTCGACGATATGCGCAAGGTAAATCGGTGCCTCATCTGCAATTTGAGCTGGCGACATATCATCAGTTATTGCAGGATTGAGACCTGCTTCGAAATTTGATTTTCTAGAAATCCATTGCTTTGCAGTATCGCGGTCTATATATTGACCTTCCTGGAAGAAATAATCTTTTGGATCGAAATATAACGAAGACAGGCGCAATAAGCCTTCCTCTGTTTCCTGCATATCGTACTTTGTATGGAGATTATTGACGACCAACCCCCGGCTCGCGCTTTTTTTAAATGGAACAGGTGTCCGGTAGTACTCTTTTTTAATTTGAGCATCAGGAATGAGCACCATTTCCTGCTCACTTTTTTCTGTTTCTTGCACTGCTTTTTCCTGATCATCGCTTGGCGCTGGTACACATCCTGTCAGCAATACTGCCGACAGAATGCCCGTTATAAACTTAGTCGTTCTTTTCATTCATATCCACTCCAAGGGCTTCAAGCATAGCTTGTTCGTCCCAAATTTCAATCCCTAATTCTTTTGCTTTCGTCAATTTGGATCCCGCATCTTCGCCCGCAATGACCAGATCCGTTTTCTTACTGACACTGCCACTGACAGTCCCGCCAAGCGATTCAATCTGTTCTTTAGCTTCCCCGCGTGTTAATTCTGTGAGTTTTCCTGTCAATACGATCGTTTTTCCAGCGAAAGGTCCAGTAGTTGGCAACTCTTCACGTGTGGCACCTTTATAAACGGTATTTACACCATAAGAACGCAACTTATTCATCACTTCCTGAACTTCTTCCGTACTAAAGTACGTTGTCACTGAATCAGCGACAATCGCACCGATTTCAAAAATATTTACAAGTTCTTCTTCTGTTGCTTGTTCTAACGCATCGAGGGTACGATACTCTTCCGCCAAGATTCTTGCAACTTTTTCACCGACATGGCGGATACCCAGTCCAAATAATAATTTCTCTAAAGAATTCTCTTTGGACTGTTCAATAGCCGTCAAAATATTCGTTGCGGATTTCTCGCCAATCCGTTCCAAGCTCAATAATGACTCTTTCGTTAAGGTATATAAATCGGATACATCTTGTACCAAATGAGCAGTATACAATTGTTCAATAAGCTTTTCGCCCACACCATCTATATTCATTGCTCTTCTTGAAACGAAATGGATTAACGCTTCTTTCATCTGCGCAGGACATTTAGGGTTCACACAACGCAGTGCCACTTCCCCTTCAATCCTAACGAGTTCTGAATCGCAAACAGGACAGTTGTCGGGCATATGGAACGGTTCTTCCTCACCCGTTCGCTGTTCTTTCAATGACATGACGATTTCAGGAATGATGTCGCCTGCCTTTCTCAACACAACGTGATCACCGATACGAATATCTTTCTCACGGATCAAGTCTTCGTTATGCAAAGATGCACGTCCCACTGTCGTACCTGCTACAAGAACAGGCTTCAGAATCCCTGTCGGTGTAACTACACCTGTGCGACCTACGCTTAACTCGATATCTAGCAATTGGGTATGCACTTCTTCTGCAGGGAATTTATAGGCAATAGCCCATTTAGGACTCTTTGCTGTATAGCCCAATTGCTCCTGCGATTCGAAGTTATCGACTTTTATTACAATACCATCAATTTCATAATCCAGGTTTAGTCTATTTTCTGACCAGTAGGCTACGTATTCCAATACTTCTTCAATGGTCGTACAACGCTTACGTTCCTGATTCGTCGTCAAACCTAGTTCATCCACTTTATTGAGCGCTTCCGTGTGACTATCCAAGCCATACATTTCCGCATCGCCGCCTACCGCATAAATGAATGTAGCTAAATTTCTGCTCTCCGCCACTTTTGAATCCAATTGACGGAGTGAACCCGCAGCTGCATTTCGCGGATTGGCAAAAGGAACTTCACCTGCTTCATCACGGAATTCATTCAATTTAACAAATGACTTCTTCGGCATATACGCTTCACCGCGCACTTCAATCGTCAAAGGTTCATTCAATTTATGTGGTATGGATTGAATAGTTTTTAAGTTGGCCGTGATATCTTCTCCAACTGAACCATCCCCACGAGTAGCGCCTTGTACAAGACGACCTTCTTCATATTGCAATGAAACGGCAAGACCATCAATTTTCAGTTCACATACATAAACAGCGTTACCCGTCGCTTCTTTTACACGTCTGTCGAAATCCTTTACGTCTTCTTCATTAAAGGCATTCGCTAAACTTAGCATCGGATAACGATGAACGACTTTATTAAACACCTCAAGCGGTGCTCCGCCAACCCGTTGTGTCGGTGAATCAGGATAGATCAAGTCAGGATGTTCTTTTTCAATCGCCAACAATTCCTTCATTTTCTCATCATATTCTGAATCGGGAACGATAGGGGCATCCAAGTCATAATATGCACGCCCATATTCATGCAAGGTTTTATTGAGCTCCTCTACCCGCTTCTCTAGTTCTAGAACATCATCCATCTATTTTCCACACTCCTTAAAGGGGCTTTATTCTTTTTCAATCGGTGCGAATTTAGCTAATAGTCGCTTAATCCCAACTGGATTAGGGAAGGCAATGTCTAGCTCCATATCCTCCGCTTCACCTTTAACACTCACAACCGTTCCAGTTCCCCATATTTTATGGGACGCCTTGTCTCCAGGTTTCCACTGCATTTTCTCTCCGCCACTTTCATTATAGGCTGGGCGCTTGACTGCTGGACGTTTAGCTCTTGTTTTAGGTGCTTGGGCGAAAGGTACACTCATGCCATTTCCATCAGCCAACAGCTCAGTCAGTTCTTCCGAGATTTCATTGAGGAAACGTGATGGTTGATTGAAGTTTGACTTACCGAACAACATCCGATGACCTGCACTTGTCAGGTAAAGGCGCTGTTCCGCGCGTGTGATTGCTACATACGCGAGTCTTCGTTCTTCTTCCATTTCTTCCGGATCTGCAAGTGCTCGAATATGCGGGAATATGTTTTCTTCCATGCCGAGAACAAAGACTACAGGGAATTCCAATCCTTTTGCTGCGTGCATCGTCATTAAGACGATTTTTTCCGTGGAAGTGTTCTCTTCTTTATCCAATGTATCGATATCTGCTACTAAAGCAAGGTCAGTCAAGAATGCAACGAGTGAAGGTTCCTCCTCTTCTTCTGCTGCACGTTTCTCAAACGCTTCTGTAACCGATAAGAACTCTTCAATATTTTCTAGACGGCTTTCTGCTTCGATGGATTTTTCTTTTTCCAACATCTCACGATAGCCCGACTTATCAATGACTTCTTTCACTAGTTCGGTGACTGATAAATACTCTTGCATTTGAGTGAATCCATTGATCAGTTCATGGAATTTTACTGCTTCTGTTAATGCTCGTTTAGGTAAACCCATGAAATCCACTTCCTGCAATGAATCAAACATGGAGCGATCGTTTTGTGATGCAAAAGTTGCCATACGTTCAAATGAAGTTGCACCAATGCTTCGTTTCGGTTCATTAATGATTCTCGCTAAAGCTAAGTCATCATCATTATTCGCAATGAGACGTAAATAGGCGAGTAAATCTTTTATCTCTTTACGATCATAGAACTTTGTACCGCCTACAATTGTATAATCAAGATTTGACTTCAATAAATATTCCTCAATTAGACGAGATTGCGCGTTAGTTCGATAGAGAATCGCAAATTGATCCAATGTTAATCCTAGCTTTTCTTTTAACTCAATGATTTGTTGTACAACAAATTGTGATTCATCTTTTTCATCGCGTGCTTTATAGATCGAGATTAACTCGCCCTCAGGGTTATCTGTGCGCAATTTCTTATCATAGCGACTTTTGTTATTGTCGATCACATCATTTGCTGCTTGCAAAATTCTCTGGGTGGAACGGTAGTTTTGTTCCAAAAGAATGACATTCGCTTCTTTATAATCTTTTTCGAAAGAGAGGATATTACCGATATCTGCACCACGCCAGCGATAGATTGACTGATCGGAGTCACCTACTACGCAGACATTACGGAATTTTGATGCCAGCATTTTGACGAGACGATACTGCGCGTTGTTTGTATCTTGGTACTCATCCACATGAATATACTGAAATTTATTTTGATAATACTCGAGCACTTCAGGAACTCGTTCAAATAAGACCGTAGTCATCATAATTAAGTCATCAAAATCCATTGATTGATTCTGACGCAATTTTTTAGTATAACGATCGTAAATATCTGCTACTGTACGTTCATGGGGGTTTTGAGGATTTGAATTTTTACGGAATTCCATCGCATCAATGCATTCATTTTTTGCATTGCCAATAATTCCGAGCATCGCACGCGGATCATTCTGCTTCGGGTCGAGATTCAGTTCTTTCAAAACTCGTTTCATTGCAGTCATTTGATCCGCACTGTCAAGAATCGTAAAATTTTTAGATAAACCGATTCGATCTACGAACCTACGTAGAATTCGAACACACATCGAGTGGAAAGTTGAAACCCACATACGTTCTCCTGAACCCGGACCAAGTAATCCATCAATTCGCTCACGCATTTCACGTGCCGCCTTATTTGTAAATGTAATAGCTAATATATTGGAAGGATACACTTGTTTTTCCACAACCAAATATGCAATTCGGTGCGTCAACACACGAGTTTTTCCAGAACCAGCACCCGCCATAATGAGCAAAGGCCCTTCTGTCGTTTTGACTGCACGCGCTTGTTCAGGATTCATACCTTTTAGTAAATCATCTGATAGTTTATTCATATTAGTACCGCCTTTAAGGAACATTTGTTCTTACTATATACTACTCACACAGGTAAGGGAACAGATTTCACAGCTTCGACTGTTTTAAGAGCCATTTGTAGATCATCGTATACAACATTTCCTACTACTACTGTATCTGCAATGGCTGCCATTTCTTTTGCTTGTTCCGTTGAACGAATTCCGCCACCATAAAAGAGACGAGTGTTTGTAAGTAATTCCTTCGCTGATCGAACAATTTGCGGATCACCGTATTGTCCACTGTATTCTAAATAAAAAATCGGCAAGGAAAATAAGTGTTCAGCCATACGTGCATATGCTTGTACATCTTCTTCATCCGGAACATGGTCTACCCCTGTCACCTTCGCAGCTGTACAATCAGGATTTAAAATACAGTAACCTTCTGTCACCAGTTCATCGAAGTTCATCATATGACCATATTCTCGAAGTGCTTCATGATGCAAACCGTTCAGCCATTTTGAATCCGTTGTATTTAAGACCGTTGGAATAAAGTAATAATCGAATCCCGGCGTGACCGATTCTACAGTAGATACTTCCAAGGCAAGTGGCACGGAAAAACGCCGGAAACGCGCAAGTAAATCAAGTACGTTTTCCAATGTGATGCCGTCAGATCCACCAATGATGACTCCATCCGTTCCAGACTCCGCTACCGCTTCTATTTGTTCATCTGAGATGAATTTGGCTGGATCAATTTTAAATGCATGCCGCCATGTTTTATAGTTCATATTTTCTTTCCACCTTCTTTTGTCAAATTCGCTTTATATAACTTTTAAAAAACCGGTGGGGTTTTATCCCTGGCCGGTTGTGTTAGTTATTTTTTGTTTGATTGTTTTGGAGTTCAGGATAGAGTCGATCCAACATGAGGTTGTAACCACCAGACCCGTAGTCTACGCAACGGCGTATGCGGGAGATCGTAGCTGTACTTGCACCTGTTTCTTGTTGGATATTATCGTACGTTTTTTTAAGTCGCAGTTTATGTGCTACGTCCAGTCTTTGTGCAAGTGATTGGACTTCGCTCATCGTGCAAAGATCATCGAAAAACATGTAACATTCCTCTACATCCTTTAGTTCTAGGATTGCCTGAAACAACTGATCTATTTGTTTTCCGCGGATTTTATCTATTTGCATGGTCTCATCCTCTCTTTATGTCGATCTTACGGGGTATAAGTGACGGAAGTGGAAGGACCTGATAATGATGGAACAATGTGGATCCAGGTTTTCCCTGCTGTTAATTTAACAGGCATATCTTGATCCATTGGAGTTAAAAACCCATCTTTATTTTGCCATTCAATCGATTTAGCGATCCCTTCATGAAACAGCATGGCAGGCCCACCAGATTCTAGATCTATTGCAAGTCGGCCTTGTTGATCAACTGTTTGATGATCCATTTCCATCACGATAATATTCGCTAATTCTATACGTCGTTCATTTAACTTATCCACTGTTTCAATGCCGTTAACAGATCGATAATACCGATTTGCTTGTTGATTATATTGATACGTACTAATAAAATTCGGGTCTGAACTATACGATACTTGTACCGCTGATGCCATATCCCCTATTTTATCACTTTCATCGGGATTTAGGAAAGAAAAGGATGGTCGTGCAGTGATATTTTCGGAAGCATTTGTGACACTAAAAGCTTCTTCAATATGTTCCTTTGAAATATAAGAGTTATGTGGAGCACGGCGATCTGCTGAACGTTCGAATAAAGTCCCGTCATAATTTATGCCATTTATATGGTCGACTACCCGACCATCAAGTAATTTCTTTGCATCCGGACTATAACCGTGAGCGACATAAAATGCATCCATACCTGCAGCTAATTGTACAAAATAATCACGTGCGCTTCGAATAGGACCTAACTGATCCGGTACTTTACTTTGAAAAAGCGCAGCGTAGCGCGTAATTTGACCTTCAGCTAAGAATTCGTATATCTGATCCGCATCTGAAAGTCCCGACTGTGGACGAGCAGCAGGTATATTGCTAATTGTCGCTAAGATAGGACGTTGATCGATGGAATCTGTTATCAATTCACCTGTAAACAATGACACATCATTCGGTTTTTCTTGTTCTGCTGGTTCAGACTGATCTTTTGATGAACAACCTCCGAGACATACTACGCTAACTGCGGCTATCATGAGTAACTTTCGCCCATTCCATATCAATATACGTTCCTACCTTTCTATATTAGGAATTAATAGTTCATTTTTCATCACTTGCAATACACCAACCGGCGTGATTCTGATATACGGTAAATGAACAGATTGAAGGAATAATAATGTATATATAGCATCTCCGTGCGCATAGCCACGTTCTCTTAATGCCTTTCTTATGGCTAGCTCTTGTTCGATGATCACTTCCATCGGTTGAACAGACAATCCGCCTGCTGCCTCTAATGGCAATGTTTCAATAATTCCACCGTTTTCAGCGAGTGCCATGCCTCCGCCTATATTCTTGATTTCATTAAACGCTCTCTTCATCTCTTGCCAATCCTGTCCTATCAATAATACATCTCCAGTATTTGAATAGGAAGATGCAAAACCTTGCAGATTATCTCCAAACCCTTTCAACATCGTATTGACTCGCCATTTTCCGTTCTTATCCAGTAATATCAAATAGCACTCATCGCCAGTAGCAATAGTGGGACTACTGAGATCCAGATCACTTTCGTATACTTTTGTAATAACATCATTGACCATCTGAATCCCAATTGAAGAAGGGAATGTGAAGTCTTCATCTGTCAGTTCATAAGGCAATTCAAATGCCGGCAGTGCTTTCCAATCGACTGCTTTGAAAGCATCAGACGACATACTATCCCGGAGAACCCACTTCCCTTTCGATAACACGTCAGTTGGCACAGGGTTATGTTCATTCTCTAAAAAGTTTAATGTCGCAAAACGGCCTGTCGCAATTACACTATGCAAGTCCGTAATATCGTAGTACCTCGCCACGTTATATGATGCCATTTGATACGCATCAATCGGCGATACTCCCGCGTCAAGTGCTATCTGGATGCATTGGTCCATTACGCCTTCACGGTAGAACGAAGGTGTGGAACCATCAGTCGTCATCATTAAATGATCAAACACATCCAACTCCTTCTCTACAATACCTCTCAATATATTTGGCAAGTCAGGACGAATCGAGGAATAACGTAATGTGACAGCATATCCTTGCTGCAAGCGTCTTTCCACTTCCTCTGCAGTCATCGCTTCATGATCGCCGTCCGCTCCAAGTAATTTCATTCGGGCTAGTGTACGTTCCGATGCACCGGGAAAATGTCCTTCAATCTTTTTCCCCAGTCGTTTAGATTCTAATAAAGACTGCGTCATATTTTGATCACCCTGTAATAATTTAGGCCAGCCTGTCAGTTCTCCCGTCATCAATACATCAGGACGCTCCATCCAATTCGCAATATCTACAGGATTGAAAAGCTCTTTTTCATTTTGCAATACGGTTTGCGAGTCAACACGTGCCCACCAATAAAATGAAAACGGTAGTTCATTCAGTTGATCAATGAATGTAAATGCTGTTTGCTGGTCCAGCATCGAGAACAAGATGAGATTGTCAGATATAAACGTTGTTGTGCCTCGACGAGATGCATAATCCGCAAATGATTCTGGATTATATAATTGGAAGGGATGAACATGCGGCTCGATATATCCAGGGACTATTTTCTTGCCGGAAGCGTCAACACATTCTGTTCCTTCAAGCATAGCTGGCATACGTTCCCCTACATAGACGATTCGATCACCTTGAATCCAAATGTTCCCTTGCATCCATTTCTTGAATATAGAATGTAAGTACGTAGCATTTTTAATTACGATATCAGGCGCTTTCTGTCCATTAATAATCGCTAGTTGCGATTGGATTTCTTTCACACTCCACATGCAGATCACCGTTCCTTTAAAGTAGTTTTACTGTTTGTTACTGTTGCTTTATAGTACCATAGCAATGCAATCTAGAATAGATGTGCTGCGCAAAGGTTGTCCACAAGCTATTTTTGTTTAATCCACAATATAATGGATACTTACACACACTACCAACAAATTACCCACACTTTTTCCACCAATAAACCACGGATTATTAAAGATGTTGTGGATAACATATTTTTTAATCGAATGAAAGAGTATGTAGCATCTACTATAAGGTCGTAGACTCCAAATATCTTCCTACAGTATTAAAAAAAGACTGTCTTAGAAGTCATGCAACTTCTAGGACAGTCCTGTTTCAACTTTTATTCAAATGTACGCCATCCAATGTCTGTACGGTGGAAAAATCCATCCCATTGTTGATCGGCAAGGCCATTATAAACTTTTTCTTGTGCTTCTTTTAATGTAGCTGCTTTTGCAGCAACGAGAAGTACACGTCCACCATTTCCTATAAAGTGATCATTTTCCAGCTTGGTTCCTGCATGGAAAACATCAAGCCCTTGATCTGTCAGAACATCAAGATTAGGGAGTGCGTGACCATTCACTACGTCGTTAGGATATCCTTCCGATGCAATCACTACGCCTAACATCGCTTCTTCATGCCACTCAAGATCGAATGATTCTCCAGCCAGTAGAGCTTCCATGAACTTACCAAAATCCGATTTCATACGCGGCAAGACGACTTGTGTTTCTGGGTCGCCAAAACGGGCATTGAATTCGATAACTTTTGGACCTTGCTCAGTAAGTATTAAACCAGCATAAAGAATACCTGTGAAAGGAATTCCTTCTTCTGTCATAGCCTCAACAGTTGGTACGACTACACGATCATACGCTTCCTGCACGATTGCATCCGAAATTTGTGGAACTGGAGAATAAGCACCCATTCCTCCCGTATTCGGACCACGATCTCCGTCATATGCACGTTTGTGATCTTGTGCGATTACCATTGGATAAATTTGTCCGTCATGGACGAATGACATATAAGAAAACTCTTCGCCATCGAGAAATTCTTCTACCACGACACGTGACGATGATTCACCGAACTTTTGATTGCCGATCATATCATCTACCGCGTCTAACGCTTCCTGCAATTCCATCGCAACGATTACGCCTTTTCCAGCTGCCAACCCATCAGCTTTGATTACGATCGGCGCACCTTGTTCGCGGATGAATGACTTCGCTTCTTCAGCATCTGTGAATGTTCCATAAGCCGCTGTTGGAATATCATACTTGTCCATGATCTCCTTGGCGAATGACTTACTGCCTTCGATGCGAGCAGCTGCCTGAGTAGGGCCGAATACTGTTAAACCTTTATCCAGGAAGTAATCGGCAATTCCTTCCGCTAGCGGTTGTTCCGGTCCAACGAATGTTAACGTAACACGCTGTTCGATTGCGAAATCCGCCAAAGCTTTAAAATCTGTAGCTGCAATGTTCACACATGTTGCATCTTGTCGCATACCGTCGTTGCCAGGCGCCACAAATACTTCTGATACAGAAGGCGCTTGGTTGAACTGTTTGGCAATCGCATGTTCACGACCGCCACTTCCAATTACAAGAACTTTCATGTTCATCTACTCCCTGCACTCTTAGTGTTTGAAATGACGTACGCCTGTAAATACCATCGTAATACCGTATTCATTAGCCTTTTTAATAGAATCCGCATCTTTCACCGAACCACCTGGTTGAATAATTGCGGTAATACCTGCTTTTGCCGCCGCTTCAACTGTATCATCCATAGGGAAAAATGCGTCAGAAGCAAGCGCTGCCCCTTTTGCACGTTCGCCTGCCTGTGTCAAGGCGATTTTCGCAGCACCTACACGGTTCATCTGACCTGCCCCTACACCGATTGTCATATGCTCATCTGTAACGACGATTGCATTAGACTTCACGTGTTTCACAACTGCCCATCCAAGTTTCATCGCATTCCATTCTGCTTCAGTCGGCTCTCGGTCTGTTGCCACTTTGATATCAGCTTCTTCAAAACCAAGGATATCAGGCTGTTGCATTAATAATCCACCTTCAACAGATACCGTGTTCCACTGATCTTTTTTCCGCTGTTCAAATGAAATCGTCAAGAGACGAATGTTTTTCTTTTTCGTTAATGTCTCAAGTGCTTCTTCTGTAAATGAAGGAGCAATAACGATTTCAAGGAATATATCAGCTAGTTGCACTGCCGTATCCTGATCTACTTCTTTATTCAATGCAATGATTCCACCAAAAATAGACGTAGCATCTGCTTCGTAAGCTTTTTGGAAAGCTTCTGCAATGGTCGCTCCTGTACCCACACCACATGGATTCATATGCTTAACCGCCACAGCTGCAGGCTCAGTGAATTCCTTTACGATTTGAATCGCTGCATTCGCATCTTGGATATTGTTATAAGACAATTCTTTTCCATGAAGCTGTTCCGCATAGGCGATCGAGAAATCAGATCCAAGCGGGCGGCTATAGAATGCTGCTTGCTGATGAGGATTTTCTCCATAACGCAATGGTTGCTTCAACTCGTATGTATACGTAACTTGTTCTGGGAATTGTTCGCCAGCGAGGTCTGTCAAGTAGCCTGAAATTAATGAATCATAAGCCGCCGTATGACGGAATACTTTAGCTGCTAAACGACGTCGTGTTTCAAGAGTCGTCTTGCCGTCCGCTCTCAGTTCGTCGAGTACGGCACTGTAGTCTGTTGCATCCACAATGACTGTCACATATGCGTGGTTCTTTGCAGACGCGCGAAGCATTGCTGGGCCACCGATATCGATATTTTCGATTGCATCTTCTGCAGATACATCTGGTTTAGAAATCGTTTCTTTGAATGGATATAAGTTTACACACACTACATCGATTGGCTGAATGCCGTGCTCTTCCATTTGTGCCTGATGTCCAGGATCGTCTTGTTTTGCAAGTAATCCACCGTGAATCATCGGGTTCAACGTTTTCACGCGGCCTTCCATGATTTCTGGGAATCCTGTTACTTCATCTACAGCCGTCACAGCAACACCATTGTCTTTCAAATGCTTCATCGTACCACCAGTAGATAATAATTCATATCCAAGCTGTTCAAGTTCTTTTGCAAATTCTAGTATTCCACTTTTATCTGATACGCTTAACAGTGCGCGTTTTTTCAAAGGTATTCCCTCCAGTTTATAAAAAAAGCCTGTCATCTCAACAGGCTCATCATTTTTTAAATAAGTTTTGCAATGTTGCTGTATATAATTCATGTTCCACGGCATGAATAGCTAAAGCAGTCTGCTCGACATCCCCATCGACAACGTCCACTGCGCGCTGGGCTAAAATCGGACCCGTATCCATTCCTTCATCTACAAGATGAACTGTAACACCCGTTACTTTAACGCCGGCAGCTACTGCTTGTCCGATCGCATCCTTACCTGGGAATGAAGGCAAGAGAGACGGATGGATATTGATGATCCGTTCAGGAAATGCTTCCAATAATACAGGACCGATCAATCGCATATAGCCAGCTAATATTAACCATTCTACTTGTGCTTCATGTAATGCTTTACGTATTGCTTGCTCGTATGCATCTTTTGTTTCGTAGTCACGAGGACGAATAGCGGCAATTGGAATACCCTGTTCATTCGCACGTTCATTGACGAAAGCATCCGGTTTATCTGTCACCATCAAAACAATTTCAGCTGGAATGCGCCCCGCTTTACAAGCTTCTACCAAAGCGGCAAAGTTACTGCCGCTCCCTGAAGCAAATACTGCGATTTTTACTTTATTCATTATGACAATGTCCCGTCATGCTCACCGTTAAATGTTACGCCTGCTTGCTTCGTAACACGTCCGATTACATACGCTTCTTCACCGTGTGCATTAGCGATTTCGATTGCTTTTCCAGCTTCTGCTTCCGGCAAGGCTACGACGAACCCAACACCCATGTTGAATACGCTATATAAATCACGATCCGTTAATCCGCCTTTTTCTTTCAACATATGGAATATAGGAAGTACTGGCCAAGCGTCTAGATCTACTTCTACTCCAAATTCTTCAGAGAACATACGCGGAAGGTTTTCGAAAAATCCACCGCCTGTAATATGACCCATGGAGTGCACGTCAAGCTGTTGATGCATTTCAAGTACCGGTTTTGCGTAGATCTTAGTTGGCTTTAACAATGCATCAGCTACAGTGCCAAGATCTTCATATCCTTCAATCGTGCCGTTAATATCTGCGCCCAATTGTTCGAATACAATATGGCGTACTAAAGAGTAACCGTTCGAGTGAATACCACTTGATGCAATTCCAACTAGTACGTCACCTTCTTGCACACGCTCACCTGTAACCAGCTTGCTTTTTTCACAAGCTCCTACGGCGAAGCCAGCCAAATCATATTCATCTTCATCGTAAAGTCCTGGCATTTCAGCCGTTTCTCCACCGATCAATGCTGCACCTGATTGTACACAACCATCCGCTACACCTTTGACGATTGCTTCCACTTTTTCAGGTACTGCTTTGCCTAACGCTACATAATCAAGGAAATATAGAGGCTCTGCACCTTGCGCTACGATATCATTCACACACATTGCAACACAGTCAATTCCGATCGTGTCATGACGGTCCGCCATGAAAGCCAATTTCAACTTCGTGCCAACGCCGTCTGTACCAGAAATGAGTACCGGTTCTTTATATTCCAGCGCAGATAGATCGAACATTCCGCCGAACCCACCAAATGCACCTGCTACACCTTTACGAGATGTTCGTGCTACGTGAGACTTCATGCGTTCAACTGACTCATAGCCAGCTTCAATATTAACTCCCGCTTTTTCATATGCCTTCGACATGGAAAGGCCTCCTATCGTACGATTTCTTTTTCGTGCGGCATTGCCGTATCCGAATAAATCTCTGTTGGATACACACCCGTGAAACAAGCCAAGCATTGTCCGCAGTTTTTCATTTCAGGTGACCGGCCATTCGATTCCAACATCCCATCAATTGATAGGAATGAGAGTGAATCTGCACCAATCTCATCACGCATTTCATCTATAGTACGACCTGTCGCAAGTAATTCTGAATCTGAACTAATATCTACACCGTAGTAACATGGCGCGATCAAAGGTGGTGAAGCAATGACAACATGTATTTCCTTAGCGCCCGCATCGCGTAGCATTGTGACTATTCGTTTAGATGTCGTTCCGCGAACAATCGAATCATCAACCATCACTACACGCTTACCATTAACGACCTGATGTACAGGTGACAACTTCATCTTCACGCCTTGTTCACGCAATGTTTGAGATGGTTGAATAAAAGTTCGTCCCACATAGCGATTTTTGATTAATCCCAACTCATACGGAATACCGCTTTGTTCAGAAAATCCAATGGCTGCAGATATACTGGAATCTGGAACTCCTGTAACGACATCTGCACTGATCTGCACTTCACGAGCCAACTGTTTACCGCAACGTTTACGTGCAGCATGGATATTAATTCCGTCGATATTTGAATCAGGGCGCGAGAAGTAGACATATTCCATAGAACACATCGCATTATCTGCCGGTTCTGCAAAACGCTCAGACGTCAATCCATTATCATTGATAATCAGCAATTCACCTGGTTCCACAGAACGGACATGTTCAGCACCAATAATTTCAAACGCACAAGTTTCTGATGCAACCACCCATGCATCGCCAATTTTCCCCAAAGATAATGGACGCATACCGTTTGGATCTTGCGCAACCATCAACCCTTCATCTGTCATTAAAACGAATGCAAATGCACCTTTTAGAATACTCAGTGCCTTTTTTACTCGTTCACGATGATTACGTGAACCACTGCTACGTTTGATTAAATGAGCGAGTACTTCTGTATCGGATGTACTTTGGAAGATACTACCTTGCCGCTCCAAATGTTCTTTCAAATCTGTCGCATTGATCAGATTCCCGTTATGCGCAATCGCCAAGCTACCCGTTGTGGAACGAAAGACAAGTGGCTGAACATTCTCTATACCACGCCCGTCTTTTGTCGTATAGCGAACTTGCCCAATTGCGCCTCGTCCTTCAAGAGAGTCTAGCTTTTCACCTGAGAACACTTCATTGACCAGACCTTCACCTTTGACTGCATGGAGACCACTATCGCCTTTTACGACGATTCCGGCTCCCTCTTGTCCACGATGCTGAAGAGCGTGCAATGCGTAATAGCTGAGTTGTGCTGCATCGTCATGTCCCCAAATACCAAATACGCCGCACTCTTCGTTTAGTCCTCTGAGTTCAGCAAGCATGCAATTGCCCCTTTCCAAGCAGTTTGGAATTCCTCTACCGTCCCTTCTACTAGGACAGTTCCCTCTGCGTCTTTGATGACGATTTCTTCGCCATCTGTTACTGTTCCTATTTTCACTGCATCTTGAACTTTCTTTTCAAATGCTGCTACTTGATCAGCTTGTACAGTAACCAAGAAACGTGACTGGGTTTCACTGAATAATGCAGTGATTGCTGAACCTTCCACTGTTACATCGGCACCTAAGCCTTGTGAACCAAATGTACCTTCACAAAGCGCTACTGCAAATCCGCCTTCTGACAAATCATCAGCCGATTGAATCATTCCAGCTTGTATTGCTTCAAGAAGCTGTTGTTGACGAGTTGCTTCTATATCCAAATCAATTGCAGGTGATTTACCGAAGATCTTTCCTTCGATCATTTGTTGCAATTCACTGCCACCGAATTCTGTTTCCGTTTGTCCAATCAAGTAGATCGCATCTCCAGCTTGTTTGAATCCAGGTGTTGTCACTTGGCTCAAATCATGGACGATTCCTACCAAACCAATTGTTGGTGTTGGATAAATTGGCACACCATTTACTTCATTGGAAAGAGATACGTTACCGCCAATAACCGGTGCATTCAGTTTACGACATGCTTCTGAAATACCGTCAGCCGACTTTTCCAACTGCCAGAATACTTCTGGCTTGTCCGGGCTACCAAAGTTCAGACAGTCTGTCAGTGCGATTGGCTCAGCACCTGAACATACAAGGTTACGTGCAGCTTCAGCTACCGCAATCTTACCGCCAACCTCCGGATCCAAGTAGATGAATCGCGAGTTACAATCCGCTGTCATCGCAATACCTTTATTTGTTCCTCTAACACGGATCACACCGGCGGATGCTCCTGGTGCAAGAACTGTATTCGTTCTTGCGCCTGTATCGAACTGATTATATACCCACTCTTTAGAAGCAATCGTCGGACGTTGCAATAAATCGAGTACTGTTTCTTTTAAGTTCGTTACTTGTGGTTCTTTATTTTCAATCGCTTGGTTTTCCGCAAACGATGCAGGTTCTTTTGATTCTTTCTGATAGCTCGGTGCATCTTCAGCTAGTAGATCCGCTGAAACTTCTGCTGCGATTTCACCTTTATGAAGCAAACGAAGCATTTTATCATCTGTTACATGACCAATTACCGCTGCAGTAATTCCATACTTCGTGAATAGTGCAATGACTTCTTCTTCACGGCCCTTTTTCACCACAATCAACATACGTTCTTGAGATTCAGACAACATCATTTCATACGCTGTCATATTCTCTTCACGCTGTGGTACAAGATCCAAGTTCAATTCCACACCATAGCCAGCTTTTGAAGCCATTTCTGCTGCTGAAGAAGTTAGACCTGCTGCACCCATATCTTGAATACCGATCAACGCATCGGATTGAACTAGTTCTAAGCAAGCTTCCATCAATAACTTTTCAATGAATGGATCTCCTGCCTGCATTACCGGCAGTTCTGCCTCTTCTTCAATAGACAATTCAGAAGAAGACATGGTAGCTCCGTGAATTCCGTCTCGGCCTGTTGTAGCGCCTGCGTATATCACTGTGTTGCCGATACCAGCCGCAACACCTTTTTGAATATCTTCATGATTCAACAATCCGACTGCCATCGCATTAACTAATGGACGCTTCGAATAGCACTGATCAAACTGGACTTCACCCGCTACTGTTGGGATTCCCATTGCATTGCCATAACTTGCAATTCCAGCAACTGCTTCTTCAAACAAAAATCGATCTCGAGGTTCTGTTAAATCTCCGAAACGAAGTGAATTTACTAATGCTACCGGACGCGCACCCATAGAGAATACATCCCGAATGATTCCGCCAGCACCTGTTGCTGCACCAATGAAAGGCTCAATGGCAGAAGGGGAGTTATGGGATTCCATTTTAAAAACAGCAGCTTGGTTGTCACCGATGTCTACAATTCCAGCACCTTCACCCGGTCCCTGTAGTACACGTGCACCTTCAGTAGGAAATCTGCGTAATACAGACTTTGAGCTTTTATACGAACAGTGCTCCGACCACATAGCAGAAAACAGACCTGTTTCCACGTAATTTGGAGTACGTCCAAGTTTTTCTACTGCACGCTCATATTCTGCATCCGTCATACCCATTTGGAGATATAGACGATTTTCTTTGATTTGCTCCGCTGTAGGTTCGTGATTAATTGACATGCTGTTCACCCCGATTGTTCATGATTGATTGGAATAAAGCTGTTCCATCTGTCCCACCAATGATTGCTTCTACTGCACGTTCAGGCAGTGGCATCATACCGAGAACATTGCCTCTTTCATTTGTGATACCGGCTATAGCTTCTGTGCTACCATCTATATTTCCATCCGCATATGTGAAGACAATTTGATTATTGTTTTTTAGTTTTTTCACTGTCTGCTCATCCGCATAGTAGTTACCAAACTCATTAGCAACTGGCAATGTAAGCATTTGACCTTGTGTATAATCATTTGTGAAAGCTGTATTATTATTTTCTACTCGCACGGTTTCTCGGGCTGAACGGAATTTCAAGCTCTGATTTCGTAAGAATCCACCCGGGAGCATACCTGCTTCTACTAGGATATGAAAACCATTACCTACACCAAGAACCAATTTACCTGATTCAGCAAATGTTTGTAAATGTTTGCATGCAGGTGAACTTTTCGCTAATGCACCTGGACGTAAGTAGTTGCCGTATGAAGTGCCTGTCGGTAATAGAACCGCATCGAATTGATCGAGTCGGTCGGCTTCTGTATGCCAAACGTATTCAACATCTTGCTTTACTGTTTCCTCAATTGCATGGTACATATCAAGATCACAAGTAAGTCCTGGGAATACTAGAACGGCGAACTTCATTTGCTGGCAACCTCCCCAATTTCGAAACGATAATCTTCAATGACTTTATTGATCAATAGATCGTTACACATTTCATTCACACGTGCTTCGATTGTCTGTTCTGATCCATCAAGCTGTAATTCGATCATTTTCCCAACCCGTACACTTTTCACTTCTTCATAGCCCATCTTTTGAAGTGCTTCAGTTGTCGCGATACCTTGTGGATCTACAACACTTTCACGTAGTGTTACATAAATTGTTACTTTCGTCATTGTCGGTTCCTCCCAAAGTGGAAATAATAGTTTTTTTATTGTGTAAATTAAATCTAAGAGCATGTAATAATTTAAGAACTGTTGATGGAGTTAATCTATTTAAATTTATATAGTTTTAATCGTACCAAATACCGGACTGCTCAATTTCTTGCAGGGTTTCTTCAATGTTTTCCGTCATGATGGTGACATGACCCATTTTACGTTTTTCCTTCACTTCTGCTTTGCCGTATAAATGAATGGACCAATCTGGATAATCCGCGATACGCTCTTGAAGCGGTGCTACATGTTCTCCAAGTACATTCACCATAATGGATGACCCCCATAACTTCGGCTCACGTAACGGCCAACCACAGACTGCACGAATATGTTGATGGAATTGTGAGATGTTACATGCCTCTATTGAATAGTGACCAGAGTTATGCGGGCGCGGCGCTAATTCATTAATCATGATTTTACCGTCAGGCAGTACGAACATTTCAACTGCTAGTGTACCTATTAACTCTAAATGGCTTGCGATTTTCTTTGCAGCATTTTCTGCTTGCTCCAAAACCTCTTGTTCTACTCGTGCCGGTACAATCGATTCGTGCAAGATATGATGCTTATGAATATTTTCAGCAATAGGCAGGCAATATGTTTGTCCTGCTGGATTTCGTTGAATGATAACGGAAATTTCCTTATCAAATGGAACGAAAGCCTCAGCTATACAAGAAGAATGTGTAAACAGATCTTTAGCACTTTCAATTTGTTCTTTCGCTTCAAGCTTTACTTGACCTTTACCGTCATAGCCCCCAAAAGCAGTTTTCACGATACAAGGGAATCCAAGATCATCAATTTTCTGTACTAATTCTTCATATGTTTCAGCGGTTATGTAAGGCGCAACTGGTGCTCCAGCCGCTTGAATTTCAGCTTTTTCTTTGATACGATTTTGCGTGATACGGACTAGTTCAGCTCCTTGAGGTACATAAGCTTTCTTTGTCAGCCGTTTCAATCCTTCATAGTCGATATTTTCAAATTCAAATGTAATGACATCACTAACTTGGCTTAATTCATTCAATGCCTCTTCATCATTATATGATGCCACTATTTCGATATCAGCTAACTGTCCGCAAGGGGAATTCTTTGTTGGATCAAGTACCGCAATCTTAAAACCAGCTTCTTTTGCCGCAAGACCCATCATCCGTCCCAATTGCCCACCACCGATAATACCGATTGTCTGTCCTGGGTGAATCATTTTCAATTTAGTTCACCACTGCTTTCCAGCGAGATTTCCTTCATTTCATCGCGTCTTTGCTGTAGTTTATTGCGTAATTCTTCATCTTGTACACAGAGCATTTGAGCCGCTAAAAGGCCTGCGTTCGTAGCACCCGCTTTACCGATTGACACAGTCGCTACAGGTACGCCTCCTGGCATTTGAACAATAGATAACAGTGAGTCCATACCATTCAATGCTTTAGATTGCACAGGCACACCAATAACAGGAACTAGCGTTTTTGCAGCAACCATTCCTGGTAGATGGGCAGCTCCGCCTGCTCCTGCGATAATAGCGTGTAATCCTTTTTTCTCTGCTTGTTCTGCATAGTCAAACATGAAATCCGGCGTACGGTGGGCTGACACTACTTTTTTTTCATAAGGAACTCCTAGTTCATCCAATATGTCGCATGCATGCTTCATCGTTTCCCAGTCGCTCTTACTGCCCATTATGACACCTATTTTCGGTTCCAAATCTAATCCGCTCCTTCATGCACAACATGATTTGATATAAAATAATAAAAAGGTCCTTGAAAACTCCACTTTTCACATGCACAAAAAGCAGAACTTTCAAGGACCCTTACCAATATGGATACATAGCTATCGTAACTTAGCCATTCTCCATGATTATCCAAGAAAAATTGCTTTCCCACATAGTGTAGACATTTACGGTGTCTTGGTAGAAACGCCACAGCCTATTCTGCAGCATATACGGGGAACTCATTTACTCTTATTATATTATCAATTAATACATAATCCGTCAACTAAAAGACGAACATTACATTATAAGTCTTTTATAATCATTCGCCTTTAAGTTGACATATAGATGATTAAACATCAGTTCTATTTACGTTGACAGTTATTAGCTATTTTTGATAGCTTGAAACTGTGTTTGTTGTCTAATGGGAATATACTCTTCGCCCACCTGTTTAAATAGTGGTTTCTCTCTTCTAGCAACAACGGTATATCCCAAACTCTGTATTCTTTCCAAACATTCATCAAGCGTCTCATCTTCTTCTCTATCAAACCAGATCTTTTGTTTACTCATTTGAATAACTTGCCTCTTTTCACACTCTTCACCCAGAAGCCACCGTGTATCGACTTAGGTTCATACGATATAATAAACGCTTTCGGATCTAGTTCCGTTATTGTCTTATACAGTTGCACTTCATATTTACGAGGCGTCAAAATCTGCATAGTAGAACGATAACCACTTAATCCATTAGCTGATGAGTCTGTAACTCCATATCCAAGTCGTCGTAATACAGCAGGCATTTCCTTATCGATATCTGACGTTATCACATTAACCGTTATATAACCAAGTGCTAAACGTTCTTCAATTTTCGAACCAATAATAACCCCTATGCCATACCCAAGCGCATAAGCAACCAAGTTTTGAATTTGATCTAGATTATCAAGTACTAATCCAAGCCCGATGACGTATATTACCGTTTCTATCATACTCACAGTTGCAGCAATATAACGATAGCCTTTCAGTGTTAGGATTATTCGTATTGTCATAAAAGTAACATAGACAATATTGATTGCGAAAATTATTAATATCATTACCATTGCATCACTCCTTTAAACAAGTAGGATAATCGTATCGCGCATTAGTTAAAAACTCAAGGAAAGTCTTTTAAATAGTAGATTATGGTGAGTAATTGTGGGATGAGCGAGAAAGATAGAGTGCTTGATTGAGTTCATATAGTGAAATACGGGATGCATAGAGCGATTGTGCTAGGTTTATTGAGCGGATTACTGTTGGCATAGAGCGATTGGCTAGGATCATTGAGCGGATTACTGTTGGCATAGAGCGTTTGGCTACAAGCATTGAGCGGTTTACTGTTAATATAGAGCGCTTAGCTAGAAGCATTGAGCGGATTGACGTTGACATAGAGCGATTGGCTAGGGTCATTGAGCGGATTGCTGTTGACATAGAGCGATTGGCTAGAATCATTGAGCGGATTACTGTTGGCATAGAGCGCTTAGCTAGAAGCATTGAGCGGATTATTAAAGCGAAGATTCCAAATGCAGGAAAATTCACCGACTTGATAGGTGTGGTGTTAAAGGTGTATATATAAATTTCCTTCAATTCGTTTCACGATAATATATTATAAAATACAAAAAAGCCACTCCCCAAAGGGAATGGCTTCGCATGCCTAGCAACGTCCTACTCTCACAGGGGGAAACCCCCAACTACCATCGGCGCTGAAGAGCTTAACTTCCGTGTTCGGTATGGGAACGGGTGTGACCTCTTCGCCATCGTTACTAGACTCTTTGAGTAAAGCTTGTTCACTCAAAACTGAATAAAAGACATTGGTGTAGTTCAAGTAACTACTTTTTAATATAGGTTAAGTCCTCGATCGATTAGTATCTGTCAGCTACATACGTCGCCGTACTTACACCCCAGACCTATCCACCTCATCATCTTTGAGGGATCTTACTTACTTGCGTAATGGGAAATCTCATCTTGAAGGGGGCTTCATGCTTAGATGCTTTCAGCATTTATCCCGTCCATACATAGCTACCCAGCGATGCCTTTGGCAAGACAACTGGTACACCAGCGGTATGTCCATCCCGGTCCTCTCGTACTAAGGACAGCTCTCCTCAAATTTCCTGCGCCCGCGACGGATAGGGACCGAACTGTCTCACGACGTTCTGAACCCAGCTCGCGTGCCGCTTTAATGGGCGAACAGCCCAACCCTTGGGACCGACTACAGCCCCAGGATGCGACGAGCCGACATCGAGGTGCCAAACCTCCCCGTCGATGTGGACTCTTGGGGGAGATAAGCCTGTTATCCCCGGGGTAGCTTTTATCCGTTGAGCGATGGCCCTTCCATGCGGAACCACCGGATCACTAAGTCCGTCTTTCGACCCTGCTCGACTTGTAGGTCTCGCAGTCAAGCTTCCTTATGCCTTTGCACTCTGCGAATGATGTCCAACCATTCTGAGGAAACCTTTGAGCGCCTCCGTTACTCTTTAGGAGGCGACCGCCCCAGTCAAACTGTCCACCTGACACTGTCTCCTGCCCGGATCACGGGCAAGGGTTAGAAGTCCAATACAGCCAGGGTAGTATCCCACCAATGCCTCCTCCGAAGCTAGCGCTCCGGAATCCAAGGCTCCTACCTATCCTGTACAGGCTGCACCGGAATTCAATATCAGGCTACAGTAAAGCTCCACGGGGTCTTTCCGTCCTGTCGCGGGTAATGCGCATCTTCACGCATATTATAATTTCACCGAGTCTCTCGTTGAGACAGTGCCCAGATCGTTACGCCTTTCGTGCGGGTCGGAAC